>JALFYG010000051.1 GCA_022784805.1 Spirochaetales bacterium | reverse complement strand
AAGCCCAAGACAGAGAGGCATCTTTTCATCTCCTTGTCGCTCTTCTCTTCCTTTTCCTCTTTTTTCTTGGTTTCGCTGGAGAAGGCGTCAACCCATCCCCCATCCTTATTCTTTACATATAGAACAGCATTCTTTGCCATGCCTTTATTCCAATGTAAGCCAAAGGAAATAGACCTGAAGGCATCAGCAGATCCATCATACCAGATGGAGTTTAGTCTGGATGCCATGGAAAAGGCAGACACACCTATTCTCTCCACTGAAGAAGGAAGAGATATAGACTCAATACCGCTGGAGAGAAAAGCGCCATCAGGTATCTCTCTTATCCTAAATCCCAAATCAATGGACCTGAGGCTTTTTGTTCCTGAGAAAGAGAGGGTTCCTATTCTCTTAAGGTTAGAAGGAAGAGAGACAGAGAAAAGGCGTTTGGCGTCTTGAAAGAACTTTGGAGGAACCGAGTCACACTCAGAAGGAAAAGAGAAACACTTGATACCGGAAGAAGCAAAGACACTCTCTTCAAACTCTATTTCTGAGGATGAGAAGACACACTCCTCCAAGCTCTCGGTTCCCTTAAAGGCCCCTTCTCCACAAAATTCAAGGTTATCACTAAACTTAATTGATCTGAGATTCTTGCACTCAGAGAAAGCATTCTTTCCTATTTCCAATATCTGGATACCCTCTGCAGAGGAGGGAATCGCAGCATATCTGAGAGCCAATGGATTAGTAACTCCAATAATCCTTCCCCTACCGTTGGTGACTATCTCAACTTTATCCCGGAAAATGGAGTTACGATACTCCGGCCATCCGGTACGGAAGGCATAAAAGCCATTAATCCTTGGATTTACCTCATTTCTATCCATACATCTCTCTCAATATAAGAAATTCTCTATCTTAAGAGGGATATTTTCAACCATAGTGTCATCAGGATAGTAACCTTCAGGAAGGGATGAGAACATCATGTGCCTATAACTCTTTCTGATGATCCTTCCGTCAAGAATCATTACGATTCCCTTGTCGTTCTCATTCCTTATGAGTCTTCCCACACCCTGCTTCATCTTTATTACGGCATTTGGGACAGTAAGAGTAATAAAGGATCCCTTGTCACTATGCTCGTCTATAAATCTGGATCTGGCCATATTTATAGGATCCGAGGGCACTTCAAATGGTAGCTTCACTATTATTACCAGTCTCAAGGTATTTCCCGGTGCATCTATTCCTTCCCAGAAAGAAGAGGTTGCGAAGAGGGATGAATCCTCACTCTTTTTGAACCTATTTAAAAGAACATGCCTGCTGGTGGATGGATTCTGAAGCAGAAGTTCCATCTCCTCCCCTATATCTTTACTTACCTTTTCGTAGACTTCATTCATCATTGAGAAAGAAGTAAAGAGAACCAAGGCACCTCCTCCGCTGGACATGATGGAGTCCCTGATTATTTTATAAGCATAATCGACAAAAGTGTTGTCACTCTTCTTCCACTCCAATCCATCCTGGGGAATAAGGTACATTAACTGGTGCTGGAAATCGAAGGGAGACGGATATAAGCCTTTCAACACTTCATCATTTCTTTCCAGCCCTGCCCTCTGGCAGAAGTAATCGAAGTTCTTACCGACACTGAGAGTTGCAGAGCAATAGATGATGCTTTCCAGTTTTGATACAAGTCTATTCTTTAGTATCGGTCCCACTTCCATAGGAGCAATGGAGAGTATCGGGGAACCGTCAGGGCCATCGATAGCGTAAGGTATTGCGTTTTCAAAGTCTGAAAAACGTATCCAAGAACGAAGAACATCAGATAGATAACACAAAGCCTCTCCATATCTATTCGCCCTGTCTATATATTGCTTTATCTCATCCACGTCGCTTTCCCAGATGCACATAGCCCTATTTCCGACATTACTCATCATCAAGGCAACTTCTTCCCCCACCCTGATGGTGTCTCTATAGCACTGGAAAAACTCCTGAGTAAAAAGCATCGCCCTTCTATCGTGAAAACAAGTAAGGACTCTCTTTAAAAGAGCATCATACTCTTCAGCCTCCCCCATCAAAGAATCCAACTCTTTCATCAATAGCTTACCTTCGCCTTTGGCATCAGGTCGCTCAAAGGGAGAGAGGAACTCTACAAGGCTTACGTTTCCATAACGCCCCATCTTTCTTTTCAGGGAATCACAATTAAATCTCACGGAGGCGAGAGAGTATTTATCACTGAAAGAGTCTGTGGCCTCGCTTTCAATGTGGTGGGCTTCGTCTATTACAAGGTGTGTATAACCAGGAAGAATAGTTGGTGAAGAGAAGTCTTCTTTATTCTCCCATCTTATCTGAGCATCAGAGAGGACAATGTGA
>JALFYG010000306.1 GCA_022784805.1 Spirochaetales bacterium | reverse complement strand
ATTCTCCCAGTCAAAAGATAAACCGGAGCCAATGGATATCGGTAAGTCAATCCTCTCCTTGTATTCCAACCCCTCTTTCTCTGACTTTACCTATATATCAGGAACAGCCAACGGCTATGATGGCTCAAGGCTTCTCCCTACTCTATTCCTTGATAGCGTAATCAAAGAAGATAAAATCGAAGGAGACAGCTACTCAGAGGAAGGTAAGAGCACGACATATAAGTGCACGAAGTCCCAGAGCGAGTCTTTCAAGACAGCAAAAGAAACAGTTCTGAGAGAGAAAGATGGGGACGATAAAGACAACTGCCTCTGTTTCCCTCCTCTCACCCTCTCAGTTTCCGAGGTAAAGAGCTGGGACACCTGCCCATTCAAGGGCTATGCCCAATCGGTGTTGAAACTAAGAAAGATGGACTATGAGTGTGAGATGGAGGACCACTTTCTCAAGGGTGATATTCTTCATCTGACTCTCCAAAAGTCATTGGAAGAGAAAGGCTCTTTCTCTTTTGTGAATGAAGAGACTTTACAGAGAAATCTTATCAAAGCCATAGATGAAAGCAGAAAGAAGGGACGAATTCCTGACGATGCCGTTGAGTGCCATATATATAACTCCCTATGGCGCAACCTGAAGGATTTCTCATCTTCAAAGAACTTGGAGGTTTATAACGAGAGTAAATTCGTTGGAAACGAAGTCTCCTTCTCAGGCCATGTAATGGGAGAAAATGTAAAATTGAGAGGAAGGATAGACACTATCCTTAAGGATGAGGATGATAAATTCTACATCCTTGACTATAAGCTGAAGGGTGACAGTGATTGGTCCAAAGATAACCTAGATGATATGAGTCTCCAAGTCATCCTCTATTACATGCTTCTGACTTCTCCTACTGCTGAGAGCAACTTAGATATAGAGGACAATGAGAATCTTATAGTTCAGAGCGGAGGCTTCTACTCCCTCTCTGACAAGAAGTTTAAACTAGTTTGGCCTACTATCGATAATCAAGGCTTTAATCTTGAAGCAGTTATAATGAACGCAAATGATAGAATAGGGAAAATACTTGAGCACATAAATTCTGGTGATATCGCCCCGGATCCAAGCGAAGAGAACTGCGTCAATTGTGATTACAAACGACTCTGTAGAGGAAGGTTTGTTGCAAAATGAAGAAAGAGACTAAAGATAAATTCATAGATTTCTGTATTTCAGAGCATTTCGATATATCAAAAGAGGATTCTAAACAAAGAGAAGCTGTCTTTTCCGATGAGAAATATGTAATCCCTGCAGGAGCAGGAAGCGGAAAGACAACTGTCCTTACATATCGCTTTCTCCGCCTTTTGATCGATGAAGATATAGCACCAATACATTCTGATGAGATTCTTACCATGACCTTCACCAAGGCAGCCACCGCCAACATGAAGGGCAGAATCTATAAAGCCCTGAAGGCTGCTGAAAGCAAGGGTCTTGTCGATAAGGAAGAAATAGATAGATTCAGTAATGCAGAAATCTGTACCACAGATAGTTTCTGTTCAAAGATCGTGAGACTTGACTCCATCAGATACGGTATCACGCCGGACTTTCAGATTGAAGACGATGACGAGTACTCGGAGTGGGTGGAGACAACAGCAAGAAACATTATCCTCAGCAACATGGAAGACAATAATGTAAACACTCTTGTCTCCTTCCATGGAACAGAGAGACTTACTGACGCTCTCTCCATAGTAGGCCGCAACTACTTCTCCTTCCCTTCCCCTCTTCTCTCTGGAGAAGAAATGGGAGAAAAGCTCTATGCTTCCTTCAAGATAAAAACAGAGGAGGAAAAGGAAAAACTTCAGGAAGAATTCCTGGAAGAGTCTGAAGACTTTATCTCATCTTTCAATGGTAAGAAAAATGCAGAGGAAGATATTGCTGCGTTATCCGCTTTTTTAGAAGAGTACAAAACTAATGGAATTCTTTCTGATATTACTTTTTCCAGAAAAAGAAGCGTAGGAAGTGACAGAACTGAGAATGAAAAGTTCTGCTCTCTGAGAAAGAAGATAAAGGAAGACATAAAGCAGCTGAGGAAATTGGATATATATCTAAATGACTCCAATAACTATATAAAAGGTTGGGGAATTCTTCTCTCTTCCTTCTACTCTTCCCTTATAAAGCATAAGAGGGAGAAAGGTGCCCTTACTTTTAGAGACATCCTCCTTCTCTCAATCGATATTCTTAAGACAAACAGCAAAATAAGAAGAACATTCTCTTCCAGGTTTAAGAGAATAATGGTGGATGAGTTCCAGGACAACAATGGTGAAAACAAGATGCTCCTCTATCTTTTGGCTTCAAAAGATAGCTTTGAAGGAAACAGGGAACCAACTATAGATGACATCGACATGAAGAAAATCTTCATGGTGGGGGATGAGAAACAGTCAATCTACAGATTTAGAGGAGCTGATGTATCAGTATTCAAAAACATCGCCTCTGACTTCGGAGAAGACAGAGTCTTGTCTCTCTCTGAAAACTTCAGGTCAGAGAGAACTGTCATTAATCGCATCAACAGAATGTTCAAGGGAAACATTATGGCAGTGGATCCAATAGAAGACTATGAAGCAAGATACAAGGAACTTGAAAGTCATGTAGAAAAGGTACCTTCATCCCAGCTAAGGTTCCTTTGGCTGGATTGGTTCACTGCAAGAAAAGATGAAAACAGAAAGATAAAGACTGATGCTCACCTGACGGAAGCTTATGCTGTTGCAAAGTTCATTAAAGAAGAGATAATGAAAAATGGATCAGACTGGCCAGTATCAATGGGAAGAAGCGGAGGCGTAAGAAACCCTGAATACTCAGATATCGCAATTCTCCTTCGTAAAGGCTCCAATCAGTCAGACTTTGAGAAGGCTCTGAGACACTTTAATATCCCATTTAACGTCTCAGACAACAAGTCCCTCACAATGGATGCGGTAGTCAATGACTTCTATTCTGTGCTGCAGTTGACGGCATATGGCTATGAAGACTTGTTGACTCTTGCGTCATATTTATCTTCCCCATTTGCTTCCTTAAGTAAGGAAGGGGTAAGGCATGTCCTAGATAACGTAAGAGAGAATAGGGAACTCTCCACTTCCCTCTCTCCTGATGACACCCTCTCCCTTTCCTTTGCCCTCGCCACATTGGAGGGAGCCAAAGAGATAGCAAAGAAAGGAAGAATAACTCCTCTTCTAACCTACCTTTGGATAGATAGAGGCTATAGATTCTTCATAGAAAGTAAGGAGAACAATAAGGTATATAGTGAGCACTATGATTACCTCTTCTCCCTTGCTTCCTCTTTCGATAACCAAGGAAAGACCTTGATAGAGCTTTTGGATAGAATAAGACCACTATTGGGTGTGGAGTCAGACTTGAAAGATATTACCGTTCAGCATGAATCCACCACAGGTGTTACTATCCAGACCATCCATAAATCAAAGGGATTGGAGTACCCAATTGTCTTTGTCTCTGATACAGGTGGAAGATCTGCTGGAGGTGGTCTCTCCATCTCAGTCAAGCCTGATGACAAGGGACTCCCTACTATTCCGTTTATCTACGATGAGGAAGAAGGAACATTGGTAAACC
>JALFYG010000230.1 GCA_022784805.1 Spirochaetales bacterium | reverse complement strand
AGAGTGGAAATACCCGTTCCCATCCCGAACACGGAAGTAAAACGCTCTCGCGCCGATGGTACTGCGGCTCGTCCGCGGGAGAGTAGGTCGCTGCCAGCTTTTTTTATTGACTTTCCATCCACTCTATGAGTGGATTTTTTTATTTAGGGGTACGTGAGATAATGGATTCTCTTGCGATTAACTCTGTGTCCAGGAGTATTGATCTTGGTTTTGACAAAGGATTTGAGATCTTTTCGTAGATTGTTTCTCCTGCAGTAAATCCAATCTGATATGCAGGTTGATTGACCGTTGTGATGCCAGGATTAGTAATAGAAGCCATTTCAACGTTATCAAAGCCAACTACGCCTACGTCTTCAGGGACTCTTAGGCCATATCTATGGGCTGCTTTTATTACAGAGATGGCAAATACATCTGCAGCGCAGAATATTGCCTCTGGCTTTTCGTTTGCTCCAAGAATCTGGGAAGCAGCGGAGTATCCAAGACTATAAGATACCTCTGGAACGGAAATCTTCCAGTTTTTAGGAACAAATATACCTTTTTCTTCCATGGCGGCTTCAAATCCTCTGAGTCTTTCCTGAGCATAGTTATAAGAGAGAGGACCGTTGATAAAGGCAATCTTTCTATAGTTTAAGTTCAGCATATACTCCGTGGCATTCTTTGCAGAGGCAAAATCATTGATGCTGACGTATTCTGCAGTCGATTCCTTGTTGTATTCGCAGCATTGGATAAGAGGTACAGTCGAGTCTATGGCATCGGCAACATCCTTTTCCATTTTTCTGTTTAAGCAGATGATACCCCTTGCGTTTGACATTTTTGCACTTTCAAGGAAGCGGTCTACATTATTTCTGTTTATATTTCCAAGATAAATTACAACTTCATATTCATGGGAGTTTGCAGAGGTTTTGAAGCCTTTCATTACATTATTGTAGAAAGGGTTGTCGATGGAAGGAAGGACAGCCATAAGAATCCTTTTGTTCTGTTCTATCTTCTTCATCATTACTCTTTCCAGGTCATAACCAGAGTCTATGATAGCCTTTTCGATAAGCTCTCTTGTCTCTTTATTGACTAGTTCCGGATGGTTCAAAACTCTCGATACAGTTGCAGGTGAAACATTTGCCTTCTCTGCTATTTTCGTTACAGGAAGATTTGCTCTTTTCATATTTGCACTCCAAAAGCATGTTAACACTTAAAATGAAATAATACAATATTTCTGAAATAACAATATTGTTTCAGAAATAGTGAAAGATATTAGAATTAATATATACCTCTAGTTTTTGATATAGTTATTTTCTTATTATACTAAGAAATAATTAATAGATATCTTTTTCTTGCCCGTTTTTAAAATACCATTTACAATATGCATACTGAAAGGAATCTGTTTAGTTATTTCATAGTTATTTCATAAATGCTAGGAGATTTACAATGAAATTAGGCTTTTTGAGTGCAATACTTGATGGTTGGACATACGAAGAAATGATGGATACAGCCCATGATATGGGCTTTAAGTGCGTGGAAGTTGCATGCTGGCCACAGGGAAAAGCAGAAAGAAGATATGCAGGTGTTTCTCACATCGATGCAGAGAGAGTAATTGCTGATGATGAGTATAGAGACCATATCTTGGCTTATGCTGAAAAGCGTGGTGTTGAGATTTCTTCCCTCGGATATTATCCAAATCCTCTTGATCCAGACGAGGCAAAGAGAAAGGTTGCCGTTGATCACTTGATGGCACTTTTGGAAGCAAGTAAGAAGCTCAATGTAAACATGGTCACTACATTTATTGGTCGCGATCAGAATAAGAACCTTGAAGAGAATCTGGTTCTTGTAAAGGAAGTCTGGACTCCTATCATTAAGAGAGCTGAAGAGCTTGGTGTAAAGGTTGCCATTGAAAACTGTCCTATGCTCTTTGGAAAGGATCAGTGGCCAGGTGGACAGAATATCTTCACATCTCCTTCCAACTGGAAAAAGGTCTTCGATATCCTCAACAGCGATAACCTGGGAATTAACTTCGACCCATCACACTTTGTATGGCAGATGCTTGATTATACAAAGGCTGTATATGACTTCAAAGACAAGATGTTCCA
Source organism: Spirochaetales bacterium (assembly GCA_022784805.1). GTDB lineage: Bacteria > Spirochaetota > Spirochaetia > Sphaerochaetales > Sphaerochaetaceae > Ornithospirochaeta. The sequence goes on along the minus strand of JALFYG010000230.1, from coordinate 2,978 downwards.
TATCCACTTCAAGGATATAAAGCTCTATCCTGAGAAGCTTGCCCAGTGTGGCACAATGGCTTATCCATTGGATTACATGTCTCCTAAGCTTCCTTCCTATGGCGATGTAAAATGGGATGAGTTCACATGTGCTCTTACAGACATCGGTTACGAAGGATATGCAGTGATCGAAATCGAAGACAAGGCTTTCGAGGGATCAAAGGAAAGAATTCTTGATTCTTTGAGAATTTCCAAGAAATACATGGAAAACTTCGTAATCTAAGGGAGAGGGAAGATGAGAGTAGCTTTAATTGGATGCGGAAGTATTACACGTCAGCGCCACGCACATGAATATAGTCTTAACAAGAACTGTGAAATCGCAGGTTTCTTCGATTTCGTTCCTGAAAGAGCTGAATCACTTGCCAAGGAATATGGTGGAAAAGTCTACAAGTCAGTAGAAGAGCTTCTCGGTGACGAGAGTGTAGATGCTGTTTCAGTATGTGTCGCCAACGCTTATCATGCTGAGACAACTATCAAGGCTCTCAGAAGTGGAAAGCATGTCCTCTGTGAAAAGCCAATGGCCATCACACTTGAAGACTGCTTGGCAATGATCGATGAAGCTGAAAAGGCTGGAAAGCGCTTGATGATCGGCCACAATCAGAGATTGACTCCTGCTCATAGAAGAGCAAAGGAAATAATCGCCAGTGGAGAAATGGGAAAGGTCCTTACTTTCTCAACAATGTTCTGCCATGGTGGTCCTGAATCATGGAGTGTAGAGAAGAGTAAGAATACTTGGTTCTTCAAAAAGTCTTCAGCAGCCTTTGGTTCAATGGCTGACTTGGGAATACACAAGATCGATCTTATCAGATACCTGGTAGGGGATGAGATCGAAGACGTCTACTCAAGAATGTGTGTCCTCGATAAGACATTTGAAGATGGAACACCTATTGAAGTCGATGATAACTCCGTTGAAATCTTGAGATTCAAGAATGGTGCTTTCGGTACCGTCACTACAAGCTGGACTTGCTATGGCACTGAATATAACACAACAAATATTTTCTTAGAGAAAGGTGTGTTGAAGCTTTATTCAGACCCGGAGTACTCACTGATCATCGTTCATGACGATGGAACAGAAGAGAAGCTTGCTCTTGACAGGATGCAGACAAACAGCGATGCCCAGCAGGCATCCAGTGGTGTAATCGACGAGTTTGTCTCTTCTATTCTGGAAGACAGGCCAAGCATTCTCGATGCAACAGACATCGTCAAATCTATGAAGGCTGTATTTGCTTGCCAGACATCAAGCAAGACAGGTATGGCTGAAAAACTATAAGGAACTATTTGCCCAGGGGGGCAACAAAAATAAAAGGAGATAGTATATGAAAAAGATCGTTGTTTTCATGCTCGTTCTCGTAACAGTATTCTCTGTATTCGCTCAGGGTGCAGCAGAAACAAGTGCAAAAAAGACAATCTACGTTCTCGGACCTACACCTGACCACGGTTGGACAGCTCAGGCTGGTTCTTATGCTCAGGCAAAGTGTGATGAAATCACAGCTCAGGGCGAAATCAAGGCTGTTTACATGGCTGCTTCATCTGGTGAAGAGCAGGTTGACCAGTGTAACACTATCATCGCTAACGGCGATGCTTCTGGTGTTGTCATGATGGCTCTCGAAGATTCAGCTGCTGCTGGACAGGAAGCTCTCTATGCTGAAAAGATTCCTTTCATCTCTTTCGACAGATTCATCGAGTCTACAATGGACTATGCAATCCTTAACTACTCCGGAAACAACTGGCAGTGTGGTGCAGGTATCGCTTATTGGCTCCAGCAGAATGGAATGAAGCCAGGCGACACAGTCGTTACACTCTATGGTGACAACGGAACAGTTTGTAAGTATAGAGAAGAAGGCTTCAGAGACTTCCTCAAGGGCAACATCGACTATTCAGACAAGGCTACAGGAAAGAGCTATCACACAACAGAAGTTTGGACAGATGCTCAGCTTGACCCAGTATTCAACACATACTCAGTTGTTTGTAACTGGTCTGCAGACGGTGCTTACGACTACCTCGAGCAGAAGCTTGATGAAATCGTAGCTAAGGCTGACACAAACCTCTACATCTACTCAATGGATGATGAGATGACATTCGGTATGCTCAACCTTATTGAAGGTTCTTCTCTTTCTGCTGCAACAAAGGCTAAGCTCGAAACTCTCAACGTCTACATCTCAGCTATCGGTGGTATGCAGGAACTCTATGATGTCATGAGCGGAAAGTCTGAGCAGGCTAAGGTTGCTGATCAGTACTTCGACGACATGATGAGTGTATACTTCAGCCCATCAATGATGAAGAGCGTCATCGACAAGATGGTCGATTACCTCGGTGGCAACTGGACATACAAGAATGGCGACGTCGACACAGAACCTGTCTGGATCGTAAACCGCCAGAACGTCAACCAGTACGAAGGATTCCTTGGACATTAAGTCATAATTGGATGAATGATGACGGGTGTACCGTGAGGTACATCCGTCTATTTTAAAACGGGAGTATATAATGGCAAAAATTCTCGAGATGAAGCATATTTCCAAGTCTTTCGGAGGTTCCCAAGCCCTCAGTGACGTCCATTTCGAGATGGAAGAGGGGGAGGTTCACGCCCTTCTTGGAGAAAACGGTGCAGGCAAGTCCACCTTAATGAATATCCTTACAGGAGTATTACCTGCAGATAGTGGCAAAATAGTATTTATGGGAAAGGAGTATACATCTCCTACCATCAAAGAGATGGAGAAAGCAGGAATCGCTTTTGTCCATCAGGAATTGAATGTGATCAACGACCTTTCCGTTGCAGACAATATTTTCCTTAGAAAGGAAATAAAGAATAAGTTCGGTCTGATCAATGAGAAGGAACAAATAAAAAAGACAAGAGAACTCTTTGAGAGTCTGGGGGTGGATATGAACCCCAGTGAAATGGTAAGTAACCTGAAAACCAGTGAGAAGCAGCTTCTGGAGAT
>JALFYG010000183.1 GCA_022784805.1 Spirochaetales bacterium | reverse complement strand
TGTACGTGTCCAGTCGAATACTGGCATAAAGTTATAACAGATGACCTTGACACCATACTTTCCAAGATTTCTGATACATGTCTTGTAGTTTTCAATCAAACCGTCCCTGGTATCGAGACCAATCTTGATGTCATCGTGTACGTTGACAGACTCAACAACTTCAGCGTCGAAGCCATAGGCATGGATCTGATCAACCACTTCCTTGATTTCGCTCTCTTCCCAGATTTCTCCAGGCATTTTGTGATGAAGCGCCCAAACTATGCTGGTCACTCCGGGAATCTGCTTTATGTCAGATAGACTGATAGGGTCGTTACCCTCTCCGTACCATCTCCATCCCATTTTCATCGGCATATACACTCTCCTTCGTATTTATACTGATATATTAGTATATTAATCCTATGGGTACAAGAAAAATCAATCGCCAGGTGTACTTGGAAGGACTTTGCCCCTATTCCAAAGCTGAGCGGCTTTGGAAGCGGCCACATACCTCTCATCTTCTTTCTTGTATGAGCTTTCTGCAGTGTGGCAGCCACAGTCCAAGCACATTACATAGAAGCACCAGCCATTCTCTTCTTCCAATATTCCCGGCCCTTGGCATATAGGGCACTCACAAACCTCTATCTCTTCAAATATCTTATCCATAAAATCTCCAAGGAAATGGTATTTACTTTACGCCTCTCTGTCGAGTCAGATTCCCTCTGCTTCCGGAATACAGTGTAAGTGGAGTGGCATCAAGGCCTTTACGCCCTCCATGATCACACCCTCTTTTCCACTCATTCTCTCTCCCCTCCACTTAAAGTATCCTCCGTAGAGATTGAGCATATCCGGAGTAATCTGGGAAGCATGGAGAGACACTGCCCCCATCTTTCTCTCAAACTCTTCTGTGATATCAAAGTAAGTATTGGGGCGTGCTGTGAAGTAGAAAAGGACAGCAGAAAGGGAGAGAGGCAGGGTCTCCGTGTTCTCAGGATAGTGGAGTAAGCTACAGGAAATGGCAGCCTGAGCCACGGCTTTTCCTGTAACCACATGGTCGTTATGTGCTTCATATCTATTCCACGGATCAGGCGCCGCTATCGCATCATATCGCTCTCTTCTCACCAGCTCTGCAATTTGCCTGGAAAGAGCTCCAATATCAGAGAGGGTTCCGTCAGGAATAGAGAAATAATGGAAAGTTGATACTCCGAGAGCCTTTCCTGCCATTTCAGCTTCCCTTTTTCTTACCTGAACTAAGCTCTCCTCCCCATAGGGGATGCCAATGTCTCCCAAAGCGCCGTCGGTGACTGTCAGATAATCCACCTGAACACCTCGTTTAGTGAGGAGGGAGATGATTCCTCCCATCCCTATTTCGTTATCATCGGGATGGGGCTGAACACATAAAAGCTTCTTTATTCCGTCAAGCTTCGGGGGAGCAAAAAGAGAAAGAATTGCACTGTTGTCCATTATTTCGCCTCCTTTCTTTTCTCTAATTCAACGAGAATTCTGTCGTACTCGTCTTCATCCAATATGTAGTGCTTCTTATATAAGAGGTAAGCGATAATCATCAAAACTGCAGGAAGGATTCCCATCACCAACATCAGACCTGTAGTCTGGAACTTTGATACACCGGAGAGAACTCCGTTGATGGATGTGAGTTTCTGAGCCTCTGTAATGACACCAAGGTTTGTCTCCCTTTCAAGGGATGATATCTGGTTTGTGATACCTGTGACTCCGAAAATCAGATATGTAACAGATGTAAGAAGAACAACCAAAGCAGATGAAAGCTTGGTCAAGAATGGTCTGAGGGATGCGATGATGGCTTCGTCTCTCTCACCGTTCTTATACTCATTGTACTCGACCGTGTTGATGATGGAGATCATCATCACCAGGTAATATGCATACTGACCGAGGTTAGTGAACATATAACTGATGGTTACAATCCAGAACTTCAATGTAGACTGAGGCATAAAGACACCGGCAGCCATCATTACTACATAAAACACAAGAGATAAACATAGCATATATTTCATCAGAGTCTTACGCTTCACTCTCTTGGAGATTGTTGGATAGAAAACCATCAGGAAGGCAGTTGCCAAGACGCCGATGGTGCTGAAGAGGGAGTATAAACCTCCTTCATAACCAAAAGCGAAATAAATGTAAGTGGAGCCCAAGCCTCCAAGGATCAAATTAATACCTATCTGCTGCAATAAGAATATTATTGATATCCACACCAACTGGTCGTTTCTGATTATTGTGGTCCAAATCTTCTTGAAGCTCACTTTTGGAGCCTTCTCTTTCATATAGCTTCTATCTTCTTTTACACCGAAGATTGTGAAACACAAAAAGAGCGGGGCAATAATGGAGAAGATCAATGCTACCCTGCCATAGGCTTTCTGGGCGCTTCCTCCCAGTGTCATGGAACCTGTTGTAAGCATAGGGATCAAGAGACCAGCAAGAGTTCCTCCGATTCCAGCAAAAAGAGTGGCGCGGGAAGTAAACTGGTCACGGCTTCTTCCATCTTTTCCAAGGGATGGAATCATGCCCCAGTAGGATATGTCATGCATGGTGTATGTAATGGAATACATTAGATACATGAATGCAAAGAAAATGACGAAAGTCCAACCTTCAAGAGCCACATTGAAGGATAGGAAAACCACAATACTAGTGGTTATGATTCCAACCACCAGCCATGGCTTATACTTTCCCCACTTGGTTCTTGTGCTCTCAATGATGTTTCCCATAATAGGGTCATTCAACGCATCAAAGACTCTTGCAGCCACCATGATGAAGGTGATCGCCATCAACTGGGCTGCTGTAAGCTGATGTGTAAACAAAACAAACAGCAGAATATAGTTGGTGAATAGCTGGTAGAGCATATCTCTTCCAACAGTACCAAGTGGGAAGAACCATAGGTTTTTCTTCAACGTCTTCTTTTCGTCACTCATTTATTTCCTCACTATCAAAGCTTCCCAAGGTTTCAGGAAGCCCTTCTTTCTTTCGTTTTCCGTAGACATAAGGATCTCTCCCTCTATTTCTCTCTTTATTTCACCATCACTGTGGTTAAGAACAATCAAGAGTCCACCTCGTCTGAAGACTGCAACATTCTCACCATTCTCAATAAGTTCATAGTCTCCATATAAGAGATCCTCACTCTCCTTTCTGAAAGAAATGAGAGTCTTGTAGTAAGAGAGAATAGATAGGGTATCCTTCTCTTCATTCTCCACGTTTATTCTCTCCTTGTTCTTGTTTATTCCAAGCCAAGGAGTGCCTGAAGTAAAGCCTGCACCTTCTTTTCCACTCCAATGCATAGGAGTTCTGGCGTTATCACGGGAAATGTTCTTTATGATTTTCCACTTTAAACTCTCAGAAATAGGAAGAGAGGAGAGTATTCTGTAGATATTCTTACTCTCCACATCCCTTATATCCTCCATAGATGTGAAATCAAAGTTGGTCATTCCTATCTCTTCCCCCTCGAAGATAAAAGGGGTGCCTTTCAGCGTCAGAAGAAGAGTGGCAAGGAGTTTTGATGATTCTTTCCAATACTTTTCGGATCCGAAGCGGGACACGCTTCTAGGCTGATCATGGTTTTCAAAGTATATAGTGTTCCACTCCACTTCCCTCTGCCACTTATCGAGGACAGACATAAACTTCTTCCAGGAGAACTTCTTCTTAAACCATTTCACGATTATCTGGTCCACTTCCATGTGCTGGAAAGAAAAGACCATGTTCAGCTCTTTTCTCTCAGGAGAAGTCAAAAGATTGGCGTCTGTGGTATCTACAAATACAGTTTCACCCACAGTAAAGGCATCATAAGGAGCCAGTGTCTCATTAATCTTTTTCAAGATCTCATGAGTGCCGTCCAAGGTGAGATAGTGCTCGCTTCCAGTCAGGATCAACTTCTTCTTTCCGTTCTCAAGGGAGTCTTTATAGAGGATGTTTATTACATCGCACCTGAAACCTTTGACGCCTTTATCAAGCCAGAACTTCAATATCTCATTAATCTTTTCCCAGACAAGAGGATTATGATAGTTCAAATCAGGCTGATGGGGAGCAAAGAGATGAAGGTAGCTTGCCTTTCTCTCTTCATCATACTCCCAAGTTTTTCCTCCAAAGAATCCTGTCCAGTTATTTGGTGTTCCCGGCCAAGAGTCTGACCAATAGTAGAAGTCTTTATATGGCTCGATGCCCTTTCTACTCTTCTGGAACCATTCATGCTCCGAGGATGTATGGTTGATCACCAAGTCCATGATGATCTTGATGCCACGCTTCTCAGCCTCTTTAATAAGGGTATCGAAGTCATCCATTGTCCCGAAATCCGGGTGAATGGACATATAGTCGCTGATGTCATAGCCATTGTCTTCATTGGGAGAGGCATAAACAGGACTCAGCCAGATTACATCCACTCCAAGGGAGGCAATGTAATCCAGTTTCGAGATTATTCCAGGAATATCTCCTATTCCGTCACCGTTACTGTCCATGAAAGAACGAGGATAGATTTGATATATAACTGCTTTTTTCCACCAGTCTTTGTCCATATATTCTCCGTTTCCTATTATCACATTAAGGGAAGGGGGATACAAACAAAAAAGAAAGTTTTGAAATAGATAACCTCATCCATTCTTTTTTTCAGCCTTGATGGTAATGAGATAGAGGACAATGGCAAGAACCTGGGACACAAAAGACACCACTGCCATCAGTGTGATATTGCTGTCGTAGAGCACTCCCAACAGCCAGGAACCAAGGAACCATGCTATCCCAAAGACTGTCTCAAATACACCGAATCCAGTGCTTCTCATATTCTTCGGAACAATGGAAGCCACTGCAGATTTCATTATGCTCTCTTCCGCTCCCATTCCTATTCCCCAAAGAACTATTCCCATGATCACCATCCATGGTTTATTTGAAACGAAGGCAAAGAATGGAAAGAAGGAAGAAATAATTGTGGCAATCACCAAAGACTTCAGCCCAATCTTATCGTAAAGATTACCAAAAACCAAAGCAGCGACAGCGTCTACTGCCATTGCCAGTGCGTACAATAGGCTGATAGTCGATTGGGGGAATAAGCCCTTTGTTGCTGAGTGAAGAGAGAGAATAGAGAAATCTGCAAAGCCAAAGGCAAATAAGCTGATGGCCACCATAAACAAGACAAAAGGAAGCTTAATCTGAAACTTCTCTTCACACTTCTCACTCTTCTTTTCAAACACTTCCGGATGGGGATACTTTCTCCAAGCAAAGATGACAAGAACGACAGTAATAAGAGCTGGAATCAAGAGAATGCTGAAAGACCTATGATATGTCTCCAGCTCGCTTCCCTTTCCTCCGAAATAAGACATAAGAAAGATAATAACGGGGCCTATAAATGCACCCACTTGGTCCAAGACTTCCATATAGGCAAAGCCTTTTCCTGTGCCTATTTCACTGGCTGCAAAGCTTACAAGGCTATTCTTTGCTGGCTTTTTCAAAGCTTTTGCGCTTCGCTCGAGGATGATCAAAGAAGATGCCAGAAGCCATCCATTCTCCGGAACCAAAGCCAATAGCGGAACAGCCAGCACTTGTAGGGCATATCCAACAATCACCAGAGTCCAATACTTGCCGCTTCTATCTGCAAGAGGCCCCGAGATGAGACGGAGGGAATATCCACATAACTCTCCCAGCCCAGAGACAAAACCAATAGTGGATGCCGAAGCTCCTGTGAGGCTGAGAAAGGGCCCGATTACACTCCTCGCCCCTTCATGTGTCATGTCGGAAAAGAGACTTACAATTCCCATAATGAAAATAAAAGATAGTGCGCCTTTCCCTATTTTCTCTTTCTTATTCATACATGCCTCAAGTCGACATACTACTACTTTTGTACATATATACAATAGCTTTCCTTATTTGCCAGAGAAGAAATAAGACACTATATTCATATTGGAGGAACAAATATGTGTACAGCCACTACTCTCAGAAATAAAGACTTCTATTTTGGAAGAAACCTAGACTTAGGTGCAGCTCATGGAGAACAAGTACTTGTGATCCCAAGAGCTCTCCCCTTGGCCTTCAGACACTCCCCTGTCCTCGAACACCATGAAGCAATGATCGGAATGGGCATATTCATGCAGGGCTTTCCTCTTTTCTATGATGGCGCCAACGAATCAGGCCTCGCCATTGCAGGCTTAAACTTCCCAGGAAACGCAGTATATGGAAAGCCTGTGGAAGGAAAGAATAATATTCCATCCTTCGAGTTCATCCCTTGGCTCCTTACACACGCTGAGAGTGTAGAAGAAGTAAGAACACTTCTGGAAAACGCTGTCATCACAGATGAAGTCTTTGCTCCAGGATTTCCTGTGGCGACTCTCCATTGGATGATCTCAGATAAATATGAATCAATCGTAGTTGAATCAACAAAAACAGGTCTCCACATCTATGATAACCCGGCAGAAGTCCTGACAAATAACCCTGAGTTCCCTATACACCTATTCTCCCTAAATAACTACTCACGTCTCTCTCCTAGAGATGAAAAGCCTACTTTCGGCATCGATATGAACTACGATATCTACTGCAAGGGACTGGGAGGTTTGGGACTTCCTGGCGACTTATCCAGCATATCTCGATTTGTAAAAGCCGCCTTTACAAGGGCCAACAGTGTCTCAGGAGACAGCGAGAAAGAGAATGTTTCACAGTTCTTCCACATCCTTGGCTCCGTTGACCAGCAGAGAGGCGCTGTAATATATGGAGAAGGAACCTATGAGATCACGGTTTATGCAGCATGCATCAACGCATCCAAAGGTATCTACTACTACCATACCTACGATAACGCCAG
>JALFYG010000158.1 GCA_022784805.1 Spirochaetales bacterium | reverse complement strand
TCTCCTGATGCTCAATACAGCTATCGAGTTCATCCCAGACGGTTTCGTCCTCACATATCCAGAGACGGAAGATGTAAGAGCTTACCTCCCAACATACAAGGCTGACATCGAAGAATATGTGGCTAAGCTTTTTGCACCAGTCGAGGAACCTGTTGTTGAAGAACCAGCTCCAGAGCCAGTTGCTCCAGAAGCTCCAGCTGAGCCAGTTGCAGTAGATGTTCCAGCACCAGCTGAGGTAGTCGAAGTTGTCGTATCTCCAAAGGCTGAGAAGCTTTCAAAGTATACATTCAAGCTTGGAGCTAGTTTCGGTGCAGATTTTGGTATCAACGAGAAGGTTGCATATACAACAATCTTCCCACGCCTTGATATCACAGCAGATTTCCAGAACGTATTCGCAATTTCCAGAGTTGGATTTGGTGTAAGACTTGACCTTACAGGTATCTTCAAGCCAGTTGATGGAACATTCATTGGACATGAGTTCAAGTTCTTCCTCAATGGAAACAACTGGGCTGTTGATGCTACAGCAAGTGCTATGTTCATGGTTTATGGAAACTGGGACAAGGTCCAGGTTTATGCTGGTGGTGGTGTCGGATATTCAATCGGTTCCCACCTCTGCTATCCATATACTCACACTGACGATACTCAGATCTTCGGATTCGATACAGCTATTGCATTCCAGGCAGTTGCTGGAATCGACTGGAAAGTCGGAGAGAAGTTTACACTCTCTTTTGAAGCTTACTATAGAAACTTCTTCCAGAGTGAATCCAAGGCTCAGAACTTCGGTGCTTCCTTCGGAATGGGCTGGAAGTTCTAAGAGAACTGAGAATAAAGAAAGGTGCTCCGGCTTAGGTCGGAGCATTTTTCGATCTATAATATAGAAGACACGAGGATCAAAATGGATATATCAAAAGAAACAATAGACTATGTTCTCTCTTTCAGTGAAGAAAGGGATTGGAAACAATACCATAATCCAAAGGATTTAGCCCTGTCTCTCTCTTTGGAGGCGGCAGAGTTATTGGAGCTGTTTCAGTGGTTGGATAGCGATGAGGCTGTAAAAAAGAATAGAGACAAAATGAGGGAAGAGCTGGCAGACATCATAGTCTATGCCTTGGATTTTGCTGAGGCCTTGGGCTTTGATGACCTAAATTCCCTCATTATGGATAAGATGAAGAAAAACGCAGAGAAGTATCCGGTATCGAAAGCCAAAGGCTCTAATAAGAAATATACAGAGCTTTAGTTTTCTTCTAATTTTAAGAGCTTCATCTTTAAAACTATGCTATGGGAGAAGCCTCCAAGATTATTCTTGCCCACAACTCTGTGGCAAGGAATAAGGATAGGGATGGGATTCTGTCCGCAGGCGTTTCCGATTGCCCTGTATGCCTTGCTCCCTATCCTTTCTCCAATTTCTCCATAAGTTAATTTCTCGCCATATCCAATTGTCAAGAGTTCTTCCCATACTCTCTTTTGGAATGGTGTTCCTTTTGGATTTAAAGGAAGGTCAAAGGTTTTTCTTTCTCCTCTCAGATACTCTTCTATTTCTTCCTTGGCTCTATTTAGAAGAGAGGAATTATCTGAGAAAGATAATGAAGAAAAGAGGAGGGAAACAATCTTCCCATCCTCTTCTTCAATTACAATAGGACCTATTTCTGTTGAAAAAGATAACTTCAACTTCTTCTCCTAGGCTTATGGTTTGCACTGATTCTTACCTTGATTTTCTTTCTGATAAGATAGCAGTGGTGAATCTTCATATCTCTCTTGAAGTCATCGCCGATTGTTTTTTCTGTGATGTCTTCAACAACATACTTTTCCAATACTTCCGGATCCATTTTGAACTTTCTGTAGTTATTGGAGAAGATCAAGGTTCCACCAGGAGAGAGGTGCATTGCAGCGGCGTCGATAAGCTTTGCATGGTCTCTCTGTACATCGAAGGAGCCTCTTCTATCCTTGCTGTTGGAGAATGTTGGAGGATCACAGAAGATAAGGTCGAACTTATCATAAGTGTCCCAAAGCCAATCCATGACATCTGACTTATAGAGGAGGTTACCAAAGACTGTAGAGTAACCATTGATCTTTAAGTTCTCTTCCATCCATGCAAGGTATGTGGATGAAGCATCTACAGACACAGTGGAGAGAGCTCCGCCCTTGATGGCATTGAGAGTTGCAGTTCCTGTATAGCAGAAAAGATTCAAGAATCTCTTATCCTTTGCCATTTCCTGGATCATCATTCTTACAGGTCTGTGATCCAAGAAGATTCCTGTATCCAGATAATCTGTGAAGTTGACCAGGAATCTGACACCGTTTTCCCTGGCAAGCATCATCTTGTTGTTGGATGCAAGTCTATTGTACTGTCCTTTGCCTTTTTGTCTTGAGCGCTCTTTGACATAGATAAAGTCTTCATCTATGCCTGTTGCCTTCTCTGTGGCTCTGACCAGTTCTCCCAGTCTTCTCTTTGCATCCTCTGGGTCAATGGTGTCTGGAGCGGCATATTCGCTGACGACAACCCACTTTCCCATATAGAGATCGATGGAAGCAGAATATTCAGGCATATCTGCATCATAGATTCTATAACACTCTACGCCCTGTTCCTTCATCAAAGGAGTGATCTCTTTGATGTTCTTCATAAGGCGGTTATAAGCCATCTCTGCTCCTGGAGTGAGTGGTTCTGCTTGTCTCAGCTTCTTTCTCTCCAACGCCTTCTGCATCATTGTTTCCCTTTCCTCATCTGTGAAGATGTGGTAGTGGGCGGCCTGACACATGATGCCGCCATTGAAGAGAGTGTTTGTCCTGTCTGGCTTCATGTCGATGTTGGACAATAGTTCGCTGTTTCCTGTAAGGATAGTTGCATCCCAACCTTTGAATACATTCTGAAGAACCTTTCCTGTGTTCTCATAGAGGGAGTCAATGTCTCTTACTGCCATTCTCTCTCCGTAAGGAGGGTCTGTAACAATACATCCCTTTGCTACAGGAGGCTTCTCAAGCTTTGTGAAGTCCTGGACAGAGAAAGAGATGAAATCATAGACGCCGGCCTTAAGGGCTGCGGCCTTACTGATTTCCACAGCTGTGCGGGAGATATCAGAGGCATAGATTGAGATATCTCTCTCGTCTATTGCCTTTCTTCTTCTCTCTTCAGCTTCTTCAACGACTCTGTTGAAGGCTTCCTTATCGAAATTAGGAAGGCTCTCAAATGGGTATGGCTTCTTTCTAAGTAGTCCCGGGGCTGTATCTGTGGCCATAAGGGCAGCCTCGACAGCGATTGTTCCTGAACCACAGAATGGATCATAGAATGGGAGAGGATTTCCATCGTTGACACTCTTTCTCCATTCGCTTCTTCCGATGAGGGCGGCCGCAAGGTGCTCCTTCAACAGAGCTTCTGTCTGCTCGCCTCTATATCCTCTCATAGATAAGTTCTCTCCGGAGAAGTCTACATACCACTTTACTGTTGTTTCTTCGATATGGACGTGGACTGTCAAATCTGGGTCATGAATTTCAATATATGGTCTCTCGCCATTGAACTTCTGTCTGATTCTCTCTACGATTCCGTCTTTTACCTTCAAGGCACCATAGTGGCTGTTTGTGATGTAACGACAGTTCTGAGTTGTACATGTGACTTTCAGTGTCTTGGTCGGGTCGATGTATTCTTCCCAAGGAAGCATAGCTGTAGCTTCTTCCAATTCTTTGTCTGAGATAATATCGTCATCCACGAAAAGTCCCATAAGAAGACGGGAGCTGATTCTTGTTTCAAAGCAGAATCTATATCCTGTTTCTAATGATCCTTCGAAGTCTACGCCGCTTGGTGTGACTCTTACTCTTTCAGCTCCGGCTTTTCTAGCCTCTTCGGCAATCAAATCGCCTTGGTTTGCCGCACTTGTTGCAAAAAATATCACTTTTCCTCCGTAAAGAGCGCTTCCAATTCGCTCTTCTCAAATTTATATTCAGTGCCGCAGTTGAAGCACTGTAAGACAAGGGGGAACTCTCCCTTGAGTATTTCGTTTTTTTCACCTTCTGGAAGGTTTTTTAAGTATCCTTCGAATCCCTTCTTTGAGCAAGGGCATGAGAAGCCTATAGGAGATGAATCGAGGTGCATTACACCAAAAGATGAGAACTCCTTGTCCATATATTCTTTCAGAGTTCCACCTTCCGAGAGGAATGTACCTATATCTGTCATGGTAGAGGCTTTTTCCTGAAGGGAAGTAAGGACATCTTCTTTGCATCCAGGAAGAGCTTGCATAAAGAGGCCGCCTGCTCCCCAGACTCTTCCAAGTCTATCGAAATGGACGGAGAGGGCGAAGAGGGAAGGTGTCTCCTGGGACTGCTTATAGTAGAGGGCCAGGTCTTGTGCCAAGTGTCCATACTCCATCATTATCTGACCGGAGAAAGGAGTCTTGGAGCCTTCGAGGATCTTTGTGACAGTCAAAAAGCCTGGCCCATAGATTTCATTGGTATCAAGGCTCTTGAGTTCATGGTCCAACAAAATAGGATTCTGCATCAGGTATCCTCTTACTGCTCCGCAGGCCCAAGCTTCGATGCTCATTCCTTTGACAGGACCTCCGCATTCTATCTCCATTCTTATTCTGTCGTTGCCTTTGACTTCTGAAGAAAGGAGGGCTCCCGCCACATAACCCTGTCCAAGCATATATGTTTCCAAGAGTCCTGTGTTATGGTTGGCTCTCATTTCATTTACCATTCTTGTTGCACTGACGGCGCTTACTCTTACTTCTCCGTCTGCAATAAGAAAGACTTCCCTTTTGTCATCAGGAAGGGAGTTGATATGATTAATAAGTTCACTATCTGTAATCTTTGTTTTTATCATGGTTTTTATTGTAGTGAAAGAAAGGATAGAGTGGAAGGGTCGGGAGGACTTTTCCAAATAAGAAAGATGGTTGGCTCTTTTTTCGGGATGGAGAAAATATTAAGAAAATTAGATATTCAGGGGAAGATTAATCGGATTTTGATTTCTTTGACATATGAAGAAGTGAAAGATGTTCCACTATAGCTAAATTCTATTCCGTATTTAATTTAGTTCAAAAATTCTACATATTTCTTTCATCTTTATTTCAACTTTCCTTGTTGCAACCGATACTTTTAATAGTTATCTTGTCTTTGATATTCAATATTTGTTAGGGAACAACATGAAGAGAGTTTTGTTATTCATTGGATTGTCACTGATGATAGTGTCATCCATCTTTTCCATCAGTTTAGATGAAATCATCGCAGGAGCTAAGACTTTAAGCCCTACTTATCAGAATACAGTCATCTCCTATGAGAATGCTTTGATAAATGTAAGAAGCCTTGAAAGGGGTGACAAAATTGGAGTTTCTGTCTCAGCAAGCGTCAATCCCCTGTATGAAACAATGGGAACAGACACCAAGGGATTAAATGCTTCCTCTTCTGCTACCGTAACGCTTCCTAATGACGGAAAGACCACAATTGATGCGGGAGTAGGGGTGACCACACTCTATGATGGTTCCTCCACATCCACAAATCTCTCTTTGGGTGCATCCCACACCTTTGATTTCACAGGATACTCATCTTCAACTTCAGATGATCTGACATTGGCACAAACAAAGTACAGCACGGAGCTTTCAATGGCTCAGGCTGAGCTGAACTTTGAAAAGAGCGTGATCAATACTGTCTCTGTCATTCTTGGCTATGAGAAGAACATCAAGAAGGCTGAAAAGAGTCTTGAGGATCAGAAAGCTGTCGTAGACAAGATGGATACTCTTGGAACATATTCAAAGACATCCGCCACATATATAAATGCTGTAAACTTGCTCAATCAGTTGCAAGCTACACTGGATGCTTCACAGAAGCAGTATGAGAATGCCCTTGAAAGCTTCAAGAAGGTCACAGGATTGGAGTGGACAGGACTGGATGAAATTCCTGAGCCAGTTCTGGACTTGAAGATTTATGATAACGGAAACACTTCCGTCTTGATTAAGTCTCTGACAGCTGAGGCAGCCATCGAGGACTATAAGTCAGTGGTAGCCGCTATTAATCCTATGAATCTTTCCCTCTCTGGAAGTGTGAAGGAAACCCTGTCTGATTCCTCTACAACATCCATTTCCGGAACCATTGCTTATGCTGGAAACAACTGGTCCATCTCAGCAACACCTGGGGTATCGATCACAAGTGACAAGACTTCTCCATCTCTGACAATCTCCGGGAAGTGGTCCAATGGAGGCACAATCTCAACCAGCGATGAAGATACTCTCAAGACTGCATCAAATAAGATGCTCTCAGCAGACAATGACTATAGAGATGCCCTCTCTTCATACTACGATGAAGCACAGAGTCTCTCCCTTAAGATTCTCTCCTGGCAGAATGAATTGATTAACGCCCAGGCATCTTTGGATTATGCCAAGTTGGTGGCTGAGAACGAAAAAATAATGTTTGAATATGGTTTTTCAACAGAAAAGGATGTAAAGAGCGCAGAGCTTAACGCCCTTACTGCTGAATATGATTTAAAGATTACAATGCTTGACGGCCTCTCTCTTGAGAGAGACTTGAAGATATTTGCTCTCTAATGGGGGGAACGTTTATGGATGACAAGAAGAAAATCGAAGAGGCTTTAACTGAAAGCGAAATTCAGGAGAAGAAACTAAGGGCTGCAAAAGCTGCAAGAAAGAGAAAGAAGAGAATCAAGAGCATCATTGGATGGCTTGTTGTAATCTTTATTGTAGCTCTTGTCCTCATTTGGTTTCTCAAGATGAAGAAAGACAGTGAGGCTCAGATTGAAGCTTTGAAGAACAGAAGCACTCAGGTTGAGGCTACTGTAGAGAGAAGTGCCTACGATAGAGAGATAGATATTTCAGGTTACGTAGTTCCTTATGATACCTTGGAAGCCAAGTTCAGAAGTACCGGTGCCGTAACAGGAGTATATGTTAGCGAAGGCGACTATGTAACAGCAGGTCAGATTCTCGCTACAATCGACGACACTTCCCAGAGAATGAACCTCCAGGACATCGAGAACCAGATTGCAGAAGCAAAGCTCTCCGGTTCTGTAAAGACCTTGGAACTTCTTGAAATGAGAAAGAAGAACTACGAGAACGCTTTGGATTACACAACACTCAAGGCTAACTTTGATGGTGTGGTATCAAGTGTAGACGTCGTTGTAAACGACTACTTTGAGGCTGGCTCCAGTGCCGTCACAATCATCGACAAGTCAAAGTTCAAGGCAACAATCGAGATTGATGAAATCGATATGCAGTATGTAAGCCTTGGACAGAAGGCTGTGCTCCACTTCGATTCCGTACCTGGAGTAGATGTTGAAGCATACGTCTCCTATATTCCTATGACAGGACGTTACACCACACAGGGTATCGGTGTAGTAGATGTAGAGCTTACAATCGAAAATCCTCCTGAGGCTCTTATTTCCGGTTTCACATTCAGCGGAACACTGACATATGACGGAGAAGTAGAGATGCTTCTTGTTCCATCTTCAGCTGTAAAGACAGGTCGTGGTGGACAGACTACTGTAACTGTAAAGAATGCAGATGGCACAACAAGTGAAAGAAAGGTTACCGTGCAGTACCTTGGAGAAGGAATGTCTGAAGTACTCTCAGGTCTCAAGGAAGGCGAAGTCGTAGTATATGAACCAAGCACTTCCAGTTCCTTCATGGGTATGATGATGGGTGGCGGAGGCATGATGGGAAGATGACAGAGAAGCCTGTAATACAGCTTATTGATGTCAGACGCTACTATCTTGTAGGAGATTACCTGGTCAAAGCTCTTGATGGCGTAACACTTTCCATTCCCAGAGGATCCTTTACAGCCATCATGGGCCCCAGTGGCAGCGGTAAGTCTACTATGATGAACCTTATAGGTTGTCTCGATACTCCTACAAGCGGCTACATCACAATAGGCGGTGAAATGACCAACGGCATGAATGAAACGGAGTTGGCGTACCTTAGAAACGAAAAGATCGGTTTCATTTTCCAGCAGTTTAACCTACTGGGAAAGATAAATGCTTTGGAAAATGTCATGACACCTATGACATATGCCGGCATCCCTCATAAAGAGAGACGCGAGAGAGCCGAAGAAATGCTTGAGAAAGTAGGGCTGAAAGATAGAATGAAGCACCTTCCTTCTGAGCTTTCAGGTGGTCAGAAGCAGAGAGTCGCCATTGCACGCGCATTGGTCAATGACCCTGATATTCTTTTGGCCGACGAGCCTACAGGTGCCCTCGACAGTAAGACTGGAAGTGAAGTTATGGGACTGTTTCAGGAACTTCACGAAGAAGGAAGAACAATCGTCTTTGTAACCCATGACAGGAAACTGGGATTCCAGTGCCCTTCACAGGTTATGATAAGAGACGGAAGGATAGTGGAAGGCGATGTTTTTGGAGAATCTTAAACTGGCGTTCACCAGTATGTTCACCAACAAAATGAGAACCTTTCTCTCCTTGTTGGGTATAGTGATAGGAGTAGGGTCGGTTGTCACAATCATGAACCTTGGAGAAAGTGTGAAAAGGTCCATAACTGACAGCATGAATATTGGTGGAGTAAATCAGATATCTGTGACTCCCAATGGCTCAAACAGCGTCTTTAATGAAGAGTTTGCATATACTTTTCAGGATAATGTCATAGGAATAGAGGGCGTTTCCACTTATGTAAGTACAAATGCTACTCTTCGTAATGGACAGGAGACAAAAACCGCTCAGGTCTATGGAGTGACATCTACTTTCTTTGATCCATCTTCTGATGACTTATTGTATGGTGAGTATATCTCGAGAGAAAATAATCTCCATAGAGATCAGGTTATTGTCTTGGGATATGACTTGGCGGAGGATTTGTTTCCGGGCGGAGACGCTGTAGGCTCCTATGTCTCACTCTTCCGTTCCCAGGCAAAGCAGTACAGGGTCATAGGTGTCCTTGATGACTCTTCAGGTTCCATCAGTGGAAATACAAATAGTAACGCTTACATTCCTTTTAACACCTTTGATCAGAGACTGAGGAGTGTAAAGAATGTCTCCCAATATACCTTA
This sequence comes from Spirochaetales bacterium, assembly GCA_022784805.1. GTDB lineage: Bacteria > Spirochaetota > Spirochaetia > Sphaerochaetales > Sphaerochaetaceae > Ornithospirochaeta. The sequence continues at coordinate 300 of JALFYG010000158.1, read as the reverse complement.
AAAGTGAAAGAGGGCTTCTCTGCAACCGAAGTGGCTGAAAGTGTAAAGTCATACCTATCCACTGTAGCCTCTTCCAATGATTACTACGTTTCTTCTGTTCAGGAACTGGTGGAGATGACTGAGTCTGTAACAGGATATCTCACCACATTCCTTGCAGCTATTGCAGCCATTTCTCTTCTTGTAGGAGGAATCGGAATCATGAATATCATGCTTGTAACAGTTGTTGAGAGAACAAGGGAGATTGGTATCAGAAAGGCTCTGGGTGCCACGCCGAAGACCATAAAGTCACAGTTCTTGGTG
>JALFYG010000057.1 GCA_022784805.1 Spirochaetales bacterium | reverse complement strand
GAACTCTTCGTCCGGTGTGTCGTTACTAGTGAACATGATATTTTTGCCTTCAATTCCAGCAGCCTTAGCCATATAGAGCTCAGGAAGGGATGAGCAGTCTGCTCCAAAGCCATGCTTTCCCAGGAGCTTAAGAATGTTGATGTTTGGCAGTGCCTTTACTGCAAAGTAGTTAGTGAACTCAGGAGCCCAAGAGAAGGCTTCTTTCATCTCTTCTGCGTTTTTCTCGATTGCATCTCCATCATAGAGATTGAATGGTGTGCCTACTCTTTTTGCCAATGACAGGAGTTCAGATCCTGATAGAGGTAGATTCTTTTCAGTCATTTATGTGCTCCACAATTGCTTTTACAGCTTTTTCGATATCTTCTCTATGTCCGTAGGAAGAGACACGGACATAACCTTCTCCACTCTTTCCGAAGCCTGCGCCTGGAGTAACTACGACATGAGCCTTCTCAAGGAGGAAATCAAAGAACTCCCAGCTTCCCATGCCCCTTGGAGCCTTGGTCCAGACATATGGACTGTTGACCCCTCCATAGCAAACGAGACCTGCGCCTTCGAGGCCTTCCTTGATGATGGCTGCGTTACCGAGGTAATAATCCACAAGAGTCTTGCACTCTTTTCTTCCCTCTTCACTTATAGCCATCAAGCCGCCTGCCTGTGAGATATTTGATGCACCGTTAAAGTAAGTGCACTGTCTTCTGTTCCAAAGTCTATGGATAGTTCCGCTTTCAGCGTTCTCTGCTTCCAGTCCGAAAGGAACTACTGTCCAACCAAGTCTTACCCCAGTGAAACCTGCATTCTTACTGAAGGAATTGATCTCAATGGCAACCTTCTCGGCACCCTCTACTTCGTAGATGGTGTGGACATATCCTGGGGTGCGTATATAGTCGGAGTAAGCTGCATCATAGATGATGATTGCCTTCTCTTTAACGGCATAATCCACAAACTTCTTAAGCTGTTCTTTTGTTGCAACTGCACCTGTTGGGTTATTAGGGAAGCAGAGATAGATAAGATCTACATGCTCTTTCGGTGGCTCAGCAACAAAGCCATTCTCCTCGTTGGAAGGCATGTAGACAAGGTTCTTATACTGTCCTGCCTCTTCGTCATAGCCTTCGCTTCTTCCACCAGCAACATTACTGTCTACGTATACCGGGTAAGCTGGGTCCTGTACTGCGATAATGGAATCGCGGCTAAAGATCTGCTGGATATTTGCAGCATCTGCCTTTGCGCCGTCACTGACGAAGAACTCCTCGGCTTCCAGTGATACTCCATACTCTCTCTTGTAGAATTCGCTGAGGCCTTTTCTCAGAGGGGTGTCACCCTGCTCATCACCATAGCCTGTGTATGTGTTTCTGTCGCAAAGGAGATTGATCTTGTGATGCATAGCCTTCGCGATCTCTGGAGTGAGGGCTTCTGTTGTATTTCCGATTCCAAGTCTAAGAACTTTCTCTCCTGGATTCTTTTCCTGCCACTTCTTTGTTCTTCTTGCTATTTCCGGAAAGAGATATCCTCCAGAGAGTTTAAGAAAATCTTCATTAACCTTAGCCATTAGATTCTGCCCTCCTTTTTATCTTCCAGCATTCTGTCGATGACACTAAAGAGATGTTCCCTATGCTCCTCTTTCTCAAGTGTGCAGAGAGGAAGTCTGAATATCTCCTTACAGTATCCTGCCTTTGCCATTGCTGTCTTAATTGGAATTGGGTTTGTCTCCGCAAAACATACCTTAAAGAACTCGCTGAACCATGCGTTATACTTTTCTGCTGTCTCAAAGTCTCCGTTAAGGGCTGCATGTGTCATCTTCACCATTTCTGAAGGGAATAAGTTGGATGCAACAGAGATGACACCGTCTCCTCCACGTCTGATAAGGTCAAGTGTAAGGTTATCGTCACCACTGAGGACAGAGAATTCATCTTCTGTTGTTGAAATGACAGATGACATCTGATCCAAGGAGCCGCTTGCTTCCTTTACAGCCACGATATTTGGGCATTCAGCCTCCAATCTCAACAGTGTTTCTGTCTCCAAATTGACTCCAGTTCTTCCCTTGATGTTATAGAGGATACATGGAACTGAGACAGAGTCAGCAATGGCCTTGAAATGAAGATAGAGGCCCTTCTGGGTTGGCTTGTTGTAATAAGGGTTCACCAACAAAACAGCGTCTACTCCTGCGTCCTGGGCATGCTGGGAGAGTCTGATAGCTTCATTTGTGGCGTTGGAACC
>JALFYG010000031.1 GCA_022784805.1 Spirochaetales bacterium | reverse complement strand
ATAATCAATCTGTAAATATAGGAGAAGTTTATTATGAAAGCTGTAATGATAGAAAAGCCTTGGGAAATAAAGAATGTTGAGAGAGAAATCCCTGAGATTAAGGATGGAGAAGCTCTTATCAAGGTAAAGGCAGCAGGAATCTGCGGCTCAGACATCGGAGCATTCAGAGGTACAAACAACCTCGTTTCCTATCCAAGAGTCATTGGTCATGAGATAGCAGGTGAGATCGTTGCACTTAAGGGAGATAACCCAAAGGGTTTCTCTGTCGGTGACAAAGTAGTCGTTGACCCATATCTCTATTGCGGCCATTGCTATGCATGCTCAATCGGAAGAACAAATTGCTGTGAAGACCTGCATGTTCTTGGCGTTCATGTGGATGGCGGTATGGCAGACTATTATGCTCATCCTTCTTCAATGCTCATAAAGATGCCGGAGGGCATGAGTTGGGAAATGGCTGCAATGGCAGAGCCTCTCACAATTTCCCTCCATGGCGTACATAGAGGAAAGATTACAGAGGGCGAATATGCTCTCTTCTATGGAGCAGGCCCGATCGGAATCCTTGCCGCTTTGGTTGCAAAGTTATATGGCGCTACACCAATTGTCGTAGACTTGGTTGAAGAGAGACTTGAGTTTGTAAAGAGTCTTGGTGTGGAATACATTATCAACTCCGGTAAGGAAAACGTAGTCGAGAGAGTAAGAGAGATCACAAAGGGAAAGATGGCTCAGTGTGTAATGGAAGCTACAGGCGCCAATGCATGTATAAGACAGGCATTGGATGTGGTTTGCAACGCAGGCAGAATCGTCTACACAGGCTGGCCTAAGAAGACAACAGATTTCCCTACAGATATCATCACAAAGAAAGAATTGGATATCAGGGGCGGAAGAACCAGTGCAGGAGAGTTTGAAGAGGCCTTGGAGATCATCGCTGAAAAGAAGATACCTATCGAAGCACTCCTTACCAAGTGTATTCCTGTGGATGAGGCTCCTGAGACTGTAATTGATATCGAGAAAAACCCAGGCGCTTACATGAAAGTAGTGGTAAAATTCTGAACGTAAATAATAACTGATATATTAGTTGCGGAGTTGCCATTTATGGTTCAGAATACTTTAAATGGCATAAAAAGAAATCTTAGAGGGGGACTAAGATATTAGCTAAAAAATTTGCGGACAACCGCAAAAAATATAAAAAGGAGATACATATGAAGAAAATCGTCAGTGTATTGCTTGTTCTTGCTGTACTTTCCTTCTCCATCTTTGCACAGGGTGGAACTGAAGCAGCTTACCCAACAAGAAACATCAACCTCGTTGTTCCTTACAACGCAGGCGGAACTACAGACCTCACAGCCAGAGCTCTTGCTAACGGCATGGCTGCCAGCCTCGGTGTTCAGATCAACATCACAAACACACCTGGTGCATCTGGAGCTACAGGAACAATGAGTGTTCTCAACGCACCTGTTGATGGATATACTCTTCTCGGACACGGAATGCTTGCATTCACAACAATGCCTGTTACATCCAACGTCACAACAAAGACATATAAGGATTGGAACATTTGGCTTGCAACATTCTCTCCAAACGCTATTTGTGTAAGCAAGGATTCCCCATACAACACAATTGAGGACCTCGTTGCTGACATCAAGGCTCGCCCAGGCCAGCTTACATTCGGAACAGGTGGCGTTGGAAGTGGTGGACACTTCGGAACACAGGTTCTCTCTGCAATCGCAGGCGGCGAAGTCAAGCACACTCCATACAATGGTGGTTCTGCTGCTGTTACAGCTCTCCTTTCAAAGGAAATCGATGTATGTCCACAGCTTCTTGCTGAGCTCAAGGACCTCATCATCGCTGGCGACGTCAAGTGTCTCGCTGTCTTCTCAGAAGAAGATATCGAACTCGCTCCAGGCGTTGTTGTTCCATCAATCCTCAAGAGCTATCCAGATGCTCCATACATCCCAATGGGTGAGGTCACAGGTATCATGATTCCTAAGGGATTGGATGAAGCTTCTCTCCAGAAGCTTGATGCAGCTTTCGAGAACGCTGTCAAGGATCAGGGATTCATCGATCTCTGCGAAACAAAGTCTTTCGTCATCAATCCAATGGGAAGAGAAGAGAGCCAGAAGTTCCTCGACTCTTTCGCAACAAACGCTTGCTACATCCTCTGGGATGCTGGTGTTGCAGTCAACGATCCAGCTCAGTTCGGATTCAGCCGCTAATGCATTATCTGCAGGGGGGCTCATCCCCCTGCAATTTTCTTTTTTTGGAGAACTAAATGAATAAAAAAACTAAAGATCTGGTTCTCGCCATTATCTGTATATTCTTTGGAATTTACGTTACAGCAGAAGGGTTGAACATCTGTAAGGTTGCTTCAGTTAAGCCCTACAATGTCGAGAAATTCAGCCTTTCCCCAGGATTCCTTCCTACAGTTTTAGGAATACTCTTGATATTCTTCTCTCTACTTTTGGTCTTTTTCTCTTTCCGTGAAAATGGAAAGAAGATGAGTGATGTCGCAAAAGAAAGAAAAGACGACATCGTAGAGGGTGCAAAAAGAACTGCAAAAGATCCTGATATTTACAGAATGATCATCGGTATGGTCATCATGGCAGTATTCTCATTCTTCTTGGTAGGATTGAGAATCGGAGGATTCAAGCTTCCATTCTACCTTACAGGTGGAATCTTCATGTTTGTCCTTCTCATGTATCTAGGAGCAGTCAAATGGTGGCAGGCACTTATCATAACTGTCGTGACCATGGGACTTATTACAGTGTTGTTCCAGTACGGCTTCAGAGCCGTTCTTCCATAAGGAGAAATAATTATGCAGTACGTATTGGAAGCTATTTCAATTGTTTTGCAGCCAGCAAACATCATTACTTTGATCATTAGTACCGGCGCAGGTCTGTTGATGGGTATCCTTCCTGGCCTCAGTGCCACTATGGCCATCGCTCTTCTCACCGGTCTGACATATAACTTCAGTCACGAAGCAGCTTTGATCTCCCTTTTGGGTGTATATGTAGGTGCTGTCTCCGGTGGATGTCAGTCAGCTATTCTGTTGAACATCCCAGGAACCCCTGCTTCTGCAGCTACAGCTCTCGATGGATTCCCATTGGCTAACAAGGGAAAGGGAGGCTTGGCAATCTTCGTAGCCACCACTTCATCATGTATCGGTACCATGATAAGTGTTGTATTCGTCCTTTCCCTCACTCCACTTTTGACATCAATTTCCTTGATGTTCACTAGCTGGGAATTCTTCCTTCTTTCCATTTTCGGTATCCTGATCTGTGGTGCCATCACTGGACAAGGAAAGGCTATCAAGGGATGGATGAGTGGTATCATCGGTCTTATCGTTGCTCAGGTTGGTTACGACAGAATCAACATGTTCCCTCGTTTCTCCTATAACAACGTTAACTTGATGGCTACACTGCAGCTTATCCCAATCATGATCGGTCTCTTCGGTTTCCCTGAGATTGTCAGAGCATTCAAGCGCAATACAAATAAGGAAGTCATGTCCATGTCCAAGTTCAAGTACAAAGATGGACTCAAGATCATCGGAAAGAACTTCCCAGCTATTCTCCGCTCTGCTGTCATCGGCGTTGGCGTCGGTGTCATCCCAGGCGTTGGAGAAGACGTTGGTGGATGGCTCTCTTATTGGGCAACAAAGACATTTACAAAGAACCCTGATCCAAAGTTCGGAGAAGGAAACATCAAGGGTCTCGCCTCTGCAGAAACTGGAAACAACGCATGTATCGGTGGAGCCATTATCCCTGTACTCTCTCTCGCTGTTCCAGTTTCCGCTCCTGCAGCAGTACTCTTGGCAGCATTGTTGATGCATGGTTATAGACCTGGTCCTCTTCTTTTGAGAGACTTCCCGGATGTCGTATACAAGATTGGTATCTACCTCCTTGTTGCTTCCATCACAATGTGGGTCTTGGCTCAGCTCTTGAGTAAGGTATCTGTAAAGATCCTCAGAATAAATAAGCATATTCTCATGCCTATCATATTCTGTCTCTGTGTCGTTGGTTCATACCTCATTAACTTCAATCTTTTCGATATCAAGGTTATGTTCGCATTTGGTCTCGTTGGACTCCTTCTTACTTGGGCAGACGTTCCTCTTGCTCCATTCTTGTTGGGTGTCATACTTGGACCTATGTGTGACGAGAACTTGAGACGTGGTCTGGATCTTTCAAACGGATCATTTGCTCCAATCTTCCAGAGACCAATCTGTATCTTCTTCTTTGTCATCATCTGTTTCATGATTCTCTCCCAGTTGGGCGTATTCAGATTCATTTCAGCAAAGATCAAGGCATCAAAGGAGGCTAAGAAAGCATGAGAACAATAGGATATGGCATTATCGGCTGCGGCATGATCAGTGAGATTCATGCCAAGGCTCTTGCTGAAATTGAAGGAGCAAAGCTCATTGCAGGCTTCGATCCAGTTCCTGGAAGGGCAAAGGCCTTCGGTGAAAAGTTCGGCTGTCTCGGATATGAGAACTTTGACGAGTTCCTCGCCAATGAAGACATTGAAGCAGTCACTATTGCAACTCCTTCCGGCCTCCACTTGGATGGTGCCCTTGGTGCCATCAAGGCAGGAAAGAATGTAATTGTTGAGAAGCCAATTGAAATTACCCTCGAAAGAGTAGATCAAATTATTAAGGCTGCAGAAGAGAAGGGCGTTATCTTGGGAGGCATCTTCCACTCAAGATACTTTGAGATTCCTCAGCTTATTAAGAAGACAATCGAATCGGGAAGACTTGGAAAGATCGCCATGGCTGATGCTCAGGTCAAGTGGTACAGAAGCCAAGAGTATTATGACTCAGGAAAATGGAGAGGCACTTGGGCTCTTGATGGCGGCGGCGCCCTCATGAACCAGTCTATCCATGCCATCGACCTGTTGTCTTGGTTTATGGGACCGATCAAAGAGATTACCGGTAGATGTGTCACATTGGCCCATGAAAGAATCGAAGTTGAAGATTCTGCTGTAGCTACCTGTGTATTCGAAAACGGAGCTTTGGGTGTCATTGAAGGAACTACATGTGCTTGGCCAGGCTTCCTGAAGAGAATAGAGATTTGCGGAAGCGAAGGCTCTATCGTCATGGAAGAAGAAAGCCTCAAGGTATGGGAGATGAAGAATCCTACACCGGAGGATGAAGAGATCATCAGAAAGTATATTGGAAAGGAAAGCGCACAGAACGGTGGCGCAGGAGATCCTTCTACTCTTGGCTATGAAGGCCATAAGCTGGAGCTTGAAGATTTCACAGATGCTGTCAGAAATAAGCGTAAGCCTCTTGTTGACGGATATGAAGCCAGAAAGGCTGTTGAAATCATCGAGGCTATCTATAAGTCCAGTCAGAATGGTGGAAAGGTAGTCACACTTCCATTGGAGGTTTAAGTTGTCTGATAAAAACTACTCTAGTCGTCTGATGGGATTTACTGATGAAGCAGCTGACTCTATCCAGGGACAGTGTAATGCTGTAAAGGCTTTGGGCTGGAGCAATATTGAACTCAGAACTGTAGACAAGAAGCAGATAGTCGATCTCACAGATGAAGAGTTTGCAAACGTTATGGATACGCTTTCAAAAGAAGGTGTTTCCGTATGCTCTCTGGGATCCAATGTCGCCAACTGGGGCCAATCTATTCTCGCTCCCTTCGAAGACACTAAGTCTTTGGTCAAGAAGACAGCAGAAAGAGCTGCTCTCCTGGGTGCCAAGTTTGTAAGAATAATGAGCTACAGTATTCTTCAGACTGAAGAGGGAAGAGTATTGGAGGACCAGAAGGAAGAGGAAAGGTTCGAGAGACTAAGGTGGATAGTTGATACATTTATGGACAAGGGAGTTATTCCTGTCCATGAAAACTGCTTCACCTATGGTGGCTTGAGCCCTGAGCACAGTTTGAAGCTTGTGGAGAAAGTGCCGGGTATGAAGCTTGTGTTCGACACAGGAAACCCACCAATTGACGTAGACTTGAGAACACCATACCCATACTCTTACCAAGATTCTTGGGAGTTCTATACTGCTGTAAAGCCTTATATAGCTCATGTCCACATTAAGGACAGCTATAAAGACGAGAACCGTGTGGAACACTACACATTCCCAGGAGAAGGCAAGGGCTCAGTGAAGAGAATCGTAGCTGACTTGGAAAAGAGTGGATATACAGGTTACTATTCCATGGAACCTCATATGGCGGTGGTTTTCCACGATAAGAGCGTTTCAGCTTCAGAGAAAGCCAGAACAGATAACTTCATTGAATATGGAAAGAGATTTATGAGTCTCTTGGAGTCAATCTAAAAGCGAGGGGCATCTTAAGGGTGCCCCATATTTAAAGGAAAGAGATGTTATGAAATATGGATTCTGCACAGGTTTCGCCACTGAGCCTTTATGGATGATAGAAGAGGATATGGTTCTCTCTATTAAGAGCGCCGGTTTCGATTACCCGGAGTTTCCTGTGATGACATATGTCCGAATGAGCGAAGAGTCTTTCTCCTCTCTCAAAGAAATTGCTTCTGCGCCTGTTGCATGTAATCTCTTTCCTGGGGATGTTCCTCTTTCCAATAAGGATAGGGAATTATCTAGAGTCAAAGACTACTTGGACATAGCCTTGAAGAGATCTAAAGAACTTGGAGTGGGAAAAATAGTCTTTGGAAGTGGAAAAGCACGCAGTTACTCTAGAGAAACCGGATACGAAGAAGGGAAAAGAATTCTCTTTGAAACAATAGAAAAGGCTATCATTCCAAAGGCAAAAGAGTGGGGCATCACTATCCTTATTGAGCCTCTTACAAGAGGTGAGTGTAACTTAATAAACACAGTTGAGGATGGCTACAGAATATCAAAAGAATTTGATGACGAGAGCTTGTTGCTGATGGCAGATCTATTCCATATGAAAAATAATGGAGAGAGTCTATCAAGTCTCGAAACATGTTTTGACAGGATCAAACACGTTCATATTGCAGGAAACGGGAGAAGCCTTTCCTCCCTGAAAAACGATGACTTCATTATCCAGGGGCTGAAGATACTAAAGAACCTTGGCTACAATGATACGATTTCCTTTGAAACAAACGATGGAGACAAAAAGGAAGCCTTAGAGTGGCTTAAGACTATCATTTGAGGAGAGGAAAGATAGAGCTTTCCTCTCAAGAAAGAGATAATCCTCTTCATTCTTGTATCCAATAGATACGCACTGCTTTCCATACTTTAAGTCTGGCCTTTCTTTCTCTACGCTTCGTGTAAAGGCTTCGGAGGAGAAGTGAAGGGTAAAGCGGCTCTTTGATGCAGAAACGCCCACATAACCATCCTTCATCTTCTCTTTCACCCACCACATAGGCATAGAAAAAGAGATCCTTACTTTTAGTTCAGGATGCTCTTTTTCCATAAAAGAAATAAATCTAAGTGTGTACTCTTTCTCTATATCTCCAAGGGAAGATAAATACTCTGAAAGAGAAGAGAAACTCATATAGTCTCTCTCTTACGCCATCTAGTTACAGCGTGGAAAGCAACTTCGTCTTCACCATCCTTTGTCTTATGAAGAATCTTTGTGTAATACTCTTCGCTGCCTTCTTTCTTCTTTGTCTCGACTCTGATTTCGTCTCCCCAATGACACTGTTTCTTCCACTCCACGTCAAAGAACTCAGGTAGGTTTTGATCCAGAAAATCATGAGGGAAAGACTCCATGAGCCAGTTGATATAAGAGATGTTATTCACGTGTCTATTGTAGTCGGTGTCATAGTAGCTGACATCGATTTTAAAGGAATTAACTACGTCGATAGTATAATCTTCCTCTTGAGGAAACTTTGAGAGGGCAGGATCAAAATGTCTTAGCTCTGGGCTTACGTAAGCAAGCCTATCATCGATGTAGCTGGGCTTCTCAGGCCTATTTCTCACCACGTCCATAATCACCCATAGGTTCTTGGACTGGAATAACATCTCTCCTGTCTTCTTGTCTCTGGCCTCCACAAATCTTGGGCAGTAGAGTCTGTATCCTTCCTGGCACCAAGTCTCGATGTCAAATTCATCAAGCCAAGAAGCATACTTACCGATTGTCATCTGGGTACGAAGGATCATCCAAGTTCTTCCTTCGTTATCCAGCATGTCTTTCAAGCCTGCACCCTTCAGTGCAGCATGGCAGCCTGCAACTTCCTGGCTGAGACCAAAGTATTTCTGTGGTCTTGCCGTGTAGAAACCGTCTGTATCTGTGCTCTGGAAATAAGAAGAATCTCTTCCTATATTGTCTTCGCCAATGATCAGCATTCTTCCTCCGCTTTATACATTCTTATCATGCTTCTTCCATACTTACGTTTGTCATAAAGAGAAAAACCATCTAACTCTTCAGGCCACTCTTTTTCTTCTTCCACTGGATAGTGGATGATGAAGAGACCACCTGGCTTTACTGTATGGTGTGAAGCGACATTCTTTAATAAGCTCACTTTTCCTTCCATAGGAAAAGGAGGGTCAGCATAGACGATGTCATAACTGATGAGAGAAGAAAGAATATATCTCTCAGCGTCCATTACAAATAGCTTCTTGTCTTCCTCCACAAAGGAGAGGTTCCTCTCGATTGTGGCCTTCTTTCCCCTGTCCATCTCAACTAGATGGATAGGGTTGGCTCCTCTGCTGGCGGCTTCAATGGCCACGCAGCCTGAACCTGAGAATAGGTCAAGAAAAGAGCAGCCTGTAAGGTCTCCAAGGATAGAGAAGAGAGACTCCCTCATTCTGTCCATAGCAGGCCTGATTACTCCAGGAGGACAGACTACGTTTCTTCTACAGTATTTACCTCCGGTAATCCTCACGCTTCCTCCTCTGGCCAGAGACCGATGGCTGGAGCGATTGTCGTCATTCCTTTGATAGTTGTGTCGATGATAAATGGAATCTCTTCACCAAGGAGAGCTGCACCCTTCTCGATGATCTCTCTGTTGACTCCTGCGGCAAAGCCCTTGCTGGACCACTTTTTCTTTACGCTCTTTACTGTGATTCCCTTCATCTTCTCTGGTCTCATCAACGCTGTTGCTGTGATAAGACCAGTAAGCTCGTCGATGGTGAAGAGAACTTTCTCCATTCTTTTCTCTGGCGCCACATCAGTGCAGATAGACCAGCCATGGGAGCAGACAGCGTGGATAAAGTCATCGTCTGCGCCAATCTCTTTTAAGAGTTCAGGTGCCTTCTGACAGTGGATTTCAGGAAATTTCTCCCAGTCGATATCGTGTAAGAGTCCCACAAGACCCCAGTATTCTGTGTCTTCTCCATAGTGGGCGGCAAACTCTTTCATTACAGCTTCAACAGAGAGGGCATGGTGCCAAAGACTCTCGCTTTTATTATATTTATGCCATAGTTCTACAGCGGTGTTTCTATCAAACATACTAATACCTCTAGATGCATTTTCTTCAAAAAAAGAAATAATGTCACTCTCTTTAGGAGAGTTATAAAACTATACATTTGTTGTTTCTGTGAAGTTTAATCCCTTTTCATCTCGTTCAAGGCTCTTCTAAGCCCGGCGTTACATCCCTTGATAAGCCCTCTGTCCACAGAGCAGATTCTTTCCGCTTCCTTTCTCGCTTCCTCCAGGATATCTTGGTCCTCGGTGATGGAAGCAAACTTCAGCTTCAAGAAGCCTGACTGCTTATTTCCTGCCATCTCTCCAGGCCCTCTTATCTCCAAGTCTTTCTCTGCGATCAAGAAACCGTCGTTTGTCTCCCTCATTACCTTCAGTCTCTCTTTTCCATCTTCTGAGAGAGAAGGCTCAAAGACAAGGAAGCAGTATGACTGGAGATCAGACCTTCCGACTCTTCCCCTAAGCTGATGGAGGGCTGCCAAGCCAAAGCGCTCTGCATGCTCGATCACCATACATGTGGCGTCTGGAATATCGATACCTACTTCGACGACGCTTGTGGAGACAAGATATTGAATCTTCTTTTCCTTGAACTCCTTGAGGATTCTGACCTTTTCCTCTTCCTCAAGTTTTGAGTGGATCAATGCCGAGGGGACTCCCGGGTACTTTGTCTGGAGAAATGAGTACATACTTGTAACGTCTCTAAGGTCAGATTCTCCTTCGTCATCGATTCTCGGATAAACAAAGTATGCTTGGTGGCCCCTTTGAAACTCCACTCCCACAGCTTCATACATTCTGTCCCTGTTAAGGGAAGAGACTGTATGTGTCTTTATTGGTTTCCTTCCTTGAGGCATTGAGTGAATTACAGAGGTATCCATATCTGCAAAGAGAGTCATGGCAAGGGTGCGGGGTATAGGAGTCGCCGTCATCATCAAGACATGGGGCATCTCTCCCTTCTCCATCAATGCCTCTCTTTGTCCCACTCCAAAGCGATGTTGCTCGTCGATTATTACATATTTCAGGTTCTTGAACTTTACGTCTGAAGAGAAGAGAGCATGGGTTCCTATGGCCAGGTCCACTTCTCCATTGGAGAGGGCCTTCAAGAGAAGATTTCTTCCCTTTCCCTTTACTTCTCCTGTGACAAAGGCGATTCTCACTCCCAGCGGGGCAAGAAGCTCGGAGGCCTTCTCTGCGTGTTGCCTGGCAAGGAGCTCTGTCGGTGCCATAAAGGCAACCTGCCCTCCCTTCTCGATTATAGAAAGGGCGCTGATCCAGGCTACTAGTGTCTTTCCAGCTCCTACGTCTCCCTGCAATAGGCGATACATAGAGGCCTGGGAAGATAAGTCTTCTCTTATCTCATCAATGGCTGCAGCTTGGTCCGGGGTAAGGGAGAAGGGGAGGGATGATATTAACTTCTTCTCCAAAGAGGAAGGCTTAGACTTCTTTATCGCCTTCTTCTCTTTCTTTTCCCTTAAAATGGAGAGTTCCATTAATAAGAGCTCAGTAAAGGCAAGGGTGCGTCGTCCATTTTCAATCTCCACTTCATCCTTGGGCCAATGGACGGACTTGAAGGCTTCGGTGCGTGATAAAAGAGAGTATCTCTCTTTAGTCTCCTCAGGGAGTATTTCATCAAAGGGAGAGAGAACCTCCAATGCAAAGCGTGTGGCGTCCCTTACATTCTTTTGCTTCAAGTTGCCGCTTAAGGGATAAAGTGGGAGAATCTTTCCTATTCCACACTCTTCCTTTGTTTTCTTGATCTCAAAGCGTGAGGTGGAATAGGCACCCTTATATTTCTGCACGGTTGCGTTGAGGTACCAAGATGAGTCAATTTTAAGTTGTGTTTTTAAAAAAGGTCTATTGAAACAGAGGAGGGTAACTCTCTCTCCGTCGTCGTCTTCAGCATTCACTTTAAGTGTCATACCCATTTTTGGAGAGGGAAAAGTCTCATGGGAAAGGATAGTGATACGACAGTTGACGCTGGGGTCTGCCGCTGTGGCATCCTGCATTCTCCTCTCTTTTCTCCTGTCGTCGTAGCCACGAGGCAATAGCTCCACAGCATCCATCAATGTGGATACTCCAAGCTTTTCAAACTCTCCTTTCAGGGCTTTTCCCACTCCGGGGACTTTAGTGATGCTTTCGTCCATTTTACATTGGGATTCTCAAAACCAAGGTACCGAGCCAGCCGACAAGATACTTCACCATGAACCACACCACGAGGACAAGAATCAGTGAAATGACATTGACTGTCTTTTCGCTGAGGATTCTATTCTTTGCAAAGCTTCTTACAAAATCTGTTACAGGACGTGCTGCGCTTCCAATGCCTTCTGCCATTCCCCACATCTGAGAATTACTTGAAAATGATGCGATTGTCTTGAAAACAAGGGCAAAGAAGAGAATCCAGAAGTAGATTGAGAGACCATAGTTCCAGAAAGCTGCAAGGAAGACATAGAGGAACATAGATAGGGTGATAGTTCCATAGTATCCATAGTACTGCAGGATACTCTCAACGATAGACAATACACCAATGGCGATGATAGGAGAGAAGTCCAGTCTTCCTATGACGCTCTTATTGCTCTTAAAGGCACCCAAATACGGGTCAACCAAACGTCCCATCCAATAGATCCAATTCTGGCGTGAAGGGTGAGGGAAAATCCAGGAAAGAATGATTCTCACCCAGATGAGGATAGAATATACATTCAAAAGTCTTGCCAAGAATAGTGCAAGCTTCATTAAGATTACATTGTTGACCATTTTAGGTGCCTCCAAAGAAAAAGTTAGCTTACCCAGACCTTTTCGACAACATCCAACCCTCTTAACTCATTGTAGAGATTTTGTGAATACTGGATGCTGCTGGTGCTTTTCAGCTTCAATTCCTCTCCAGGTGAGTCACTGATAAAGAGAGAGACAGGTATGGAGCCTTCGTTTTGTATCATGACTTCCATCAAGTCTTTCATTGTCTTTCTGTTGATATCTACGTCGCCCTTTATTCTGATGTTGATTCTCTGTACAGCCAAAGGTTCCAGTTCAGAAGGGGCAACCACATCTGAGATGACAAAGCTTAACTTGTCATCACGCTTATCAAACCTGCCTTTGAAGCCATAGATTCCATCGACTTCCGTCTTACCTTCAATCTTCTCATAGACCTTGGTGAAGACGGCAGCCTCCACATCTCCGTCCCTGGTCTGGATGGTCATAAAGAGGAGCTTTCCACCGCTTTTTTTGCTTATGACAACCTTCTGGGCGATGATCTGTCCGATTATCTGAGTGTCCTGGCCGAAAATGATGGTGTCAGGATCAGACAAGTTCACCTTCACACACTCGTTGATCTCTTTCTCATAGCTATCAAGAGGATGACCTGAGATATAGAAGCCAAGAAGTTCCTTCTCCATCTTCAGTTTTTCCAGGAATGGAAGAGGATCTGCACTCTTCATCTCAAACTCTCCCAGCATCTCCTCTTCCTCTCCTCCGAAGAGTGAGAGCTGACCAAAGGCGGATTGGGATTTCTGAGCCTTGTCGAAGCGGAAAGCTTCATCAAGGTTTGCAAGAAGAACAGCTCTGTCTACACCAAGCTCGTCGAAACAACCTGTTTTGATGAGACACTCCACAAGTCTAGAGTTAAGAGTTGTCTCACCCTGCCTTGATAAGAAGTCCATAAATGACTTATATGGTCCGTTCTTCTCCCTCTCGACAATAATGGAATCAACAACGTTGGCGCCAACGTTCTTTATGGCGGCCAAGCCATACAGAATCTCTCCATTATCTACAGAGAACTGGGTCTCGGATCTGTTGATGGATGGTGGCACAACCTTGATTCCATACTTTGGAGCAAGATTCAAATACTCTTTGAACTTGTCCGGGCTGTTCATTTCGTTTGTAAGGTTGGCAGCCAGGAATTCTGTATTGTAGTTGGCCTTCAGGTATGCCGTCTGATAAGCGATGATGGAGTAGGCTACGGCGTGGGATTTGTTGAATCCATATCCTGCGAATGGCTCAAGCATATGGAATATTTCTTCAGCGTGCTCCTCTGTATATCCCTTCTTCACTGCTCCAGCCTTGAACTTCACAAGTTCCTTGGCCAAGGCTTCGACTTTCTTCTTACCCATGATTCTTCTGAGGATATCGGCTTCACCGAGAGTGTATCCTGCGATAATCTGGGCTGTCTGCATAACCTGTTCCTGATAAACGATGACTCCATATGTAGTCTTAAGAATAGGTTCAAGGGCAGGGTCAGGGTATGTGATAGGGATTCTTCCCCACTTTGAGTCGATGTACTTTGGAATAAACTGCATCGGACCCGGTCTATAGAGGGCGTTCAAGGCGACAAGCTCTTCGATTGTGCTTGGCTGTGCCTGTTTCAGAATATCCTGCATACCTGCAGATTCAAACTGGAAGACATAGGCAGAGTCACCACGACAGAGCATGTCGAAGGTGTTCTTGTCACTATCGCTGATCTTATTAAGGTCAAAGTCCGGCTCTCTTTTATGTATCAAGTCTACGGCATGCTTCAAGAGAGTAAGGGTCTTGAGACCCAAGAAGTCCATCTTTACCAGTCCACACTCTTCAATCTGAAGCATGGTGTACTGGCTGGCAAGGCCTCCGCTCTTCTGGTCAGGCACACAGAGAGGAACATATTTATCTAGTGGCTCTCTTCCGATTACAACACCTGCTGCATGAAGGGAGGTGTGCCTGCTGAGGCCCTCAAGCCTGATGGCAGTGTCAAAGAGTTCTTCATAGACTCCGCCCCTGTCCCTTATATCTTGAAGTTTCTTCTCAAACTTCAATGCGTCCGGTAGGTGCCACTTCTTCATTCCTGGAATTTCATCAGGAACCAAGGCCGTGATCTTGTTTGATTCATCGAAAGGAATATCAAGGACACGGCATACATCTTTTACGACGGCCTTTGGCTTCAAGGTACCGAAGGTTGTGATCTGTCCAACAGAATCGTGGCCATAGTGCTCTGTTACATAATCGATGACTTCTCCTCTTCTTTCGAAGCAGAAGTCAATATCGAAGTCAGGGAGGGAGACACGTTCCGGGTTCAAGAATCTTTCAAAGAGCAGATTGTACTTGATTGGGTCTACGTCAGTGATCGTTGTGGTGTAAGCGACAAGAGAGCCTGCTCCTGATCCTCTTCCAGGTCCTACCGGGATATCATGGGTTTTGGCCCAGTGGATGTAGTCACGAACTATCAGGAAGTAAGCTGGGAAGTCCATCTTTATGATGATGTCCAGCTCATACTGGAGTCTCTGCTTCAGCTTCTCCATCTCTTCTTCTGTGGCATTAGGGTATCTTACTGTCAAACCTTCGTAGGAGAGGGCTGTCAGATACTCTGCGTCATCTTTATATTGAGGTGGAATCTGGCACTTAGGAAGGACAGGGCCTGGGAAGTTAATGGTAAGCTGACAGCGCTCTGCTATCTTTCCTGTGTTTTTGATGGCATCAGGGAAATCTTTGAAGAGCTCTTCCATCTCCTCCGGAGATCTGAAGTAGAATTCCCCTTCCTTATATCTCATGCGGTTCTTGTCTGTCTTTTTGGACTGGGTTCCGATACAGATAAGAGTGTCGTGGGCATTCCAGTCAGATTTATCGATGTAGTGGATATCGTTGGTACAGACAAGAGAGACATCCATTTCTTTGGAGAGAAGAGGGAGTTCCCTGAGAACAACCTGTTCTTCTTCCAGCCCATGGTTCTGGATCTCCAGGTAGTATCTGTCACCAAAGAGGTCCTTGAACCATCTGATT
>JALFYG010000307.1 GCA_022784805.1 Spirochaetales bacterium | reverse complement strand
GAATCAAGCCGATCAAGACCAGGACAAGTGCGCCCCCAAGAACTGCTATGCAAATTTTAGCGGTCTTTCCCATTTCCAATGACCCCCCAAATTACATTCTCCATATACGGTGTCCACCATTGGAGATATCCGGCTTTGGTGGGGTATGGCGTCCGCCAGATACAGCTCTCTCTGCTCCGGCGTGAGGGCGTTAAAGCCCGCATCGTTCCACATATCGATCACCGCAATATCCCACTTCTCCTGTAAATTATAGCGCTAGACCAAGTTCGGTTCTATACTCCTTTGAACTTTTATGGATATCCCCAAACCTCCACGGTCCTGCTCAGGCTTTTTCCATGTATTTAAAGAAAACACTACCTTCCATGATAATAATAAGAACAATCCCAAAACATATACTGTCAGAAAAGGAAGCATTTCATTAATAAAAGAGAGTCAAGAAACTGCAGATTTACCTTTTACTATTACTATTACTGTCAATGGAACCATTACCCAAGTAATCACAGTCGATGAGAAAAACTACGATGTGATTATGAGTTTCAATAACGCCACTTTTGATAATACAAAACTCGTCGATGAAGATGCGTTCAGCTATGAAATAGAATCAGAAGCTTCAGGCATTTCCGAAGAAACAATATTAGATGAAGCATGGAATCTTCTTTATGATCTCATAAATACAGGGAAGTATTTAGAGGTTTTCTCTGATTGTGAAATTGAAAGTCAGACTACAATTGAATTTAAGGACAAAACCAATAATGAATTAATGTATAAGAGCAGTACTATCCACTTGTATGATGAAAAAGGAAAGAAGTTTGAAAGAGCATATATCAAGGGAATGACAAAGGTAGGCAAAGAAGAAGAACACAACGTCGCCTTTGGTTATTCATTTCCTCTTAATTTTGACTATATACAAATTGATGGAAAGTTCTATGACCCGGAAGTATTGAACAGAAAATTAGAGGAAGACAGGAATAGCAAATAACAACAATCCTGAAAAATCTACAAGTCCTTGCCAACAAGTAACCTAAAGATATCATCGTAGATTCGTCATATAGTGCCATGAAAATCAACTTCATGGCATTATATATCGCAATCAAGAAGCATGTTTCCGCATATGAGGAGACTACAGCTCTTTATATTTCTTTATTACCTCGAATCTCTTAATCTTCCTTGTGCTTGTGGTAGGTAAAGGTTCATCAGAAACCGTGACCATAGTTATCTTCTTATAGCTCTGCAAATCTCTGTTTACGTCTTCAACGATGGAGCTGATCATCTTCGATGTCTCTTCCAGTCCATTCTTCTTCAGTAGTTGAGGATTAGGATAAATGACAGCTCTTATTCCCTCAGACTTTGTCTCTTTGTTTATCAAGTAAGGAATAACAGCTATTTGTTCCACTTCACCATAGAGCTGGAATTTATCTTCAATCTCCTCAGGGAAAACGTTCTTTCCGCCCTCTGTCACGATAACAGACTTGGCTCTTCCTGTAAGGTAGAGATATCCCTCACTGTCAATATGGCCCACATCCCCGGTATTGAACCATCCGTATTCAGAGAGGACTTCCTTTGTAGCCTCAGGGTTCTTATAGTAACCCTGCATGACTACGCTTCCCTTTATATAAAGGATTCCGTTTCCTTCTTCGTCTGGATCAACAATCTTCTGCTCAAGGGTAGGTATTATCTTTCCAACAGACTCTTCTTTGTAGGCTGACACAGGATTAAGATGTGTCACAGGAGAGGTCTCTGTCAAACCATACCCTTGGACAAAGTCCAGTCCCAGTTGATTAAAGTGTTTGAAAGTCGATGCAGGAAGTGGTCCGCCTCCAGAAATACAAACTCTTATCCCATTCAAAGAAGCCTTGCTGAGAATTGATTTTCCAAAGAACTTTTTTCCCACATTTATTCCTGTAATCTTCTTTATTACCCCTGATAGTCCCATCAGGAAATGGACAAAGAAAGCCTTTACTTTTCCCTCTTTCTCTATTCCAGCCATAATGGAGGAAAGGAAACGGTTATAGATCATAGGGACAGCAAGGAACATTGTGACCTTTCCTTCTTTCAGCTCCCTTAGGATCACAGGAACCACCAATCTCTTACCAAAGAGACAGCAGGCTCCTGAGAACATGCATTCAAGAAAGACGGCAGTCATGGTGTAGGCATGATGAATAGGAAGCACTGCATATACCACATCCGTTGGATATAGAGTCATATATCTCAGCATCTTGAAGGCATCGGAGACCAAGTTGACATGAGATAGCATTACTCCCTTTGGGCTTCCTGTGGTACCGGAAGTAAAGAGAATGGCTGCAGTGTCATAGCAGTCAGTTTTCTCTATCTCACACTCCTCTCCCTTTAAATCCATGATATATGGATATCTGTCTCCACTTTCCAGGGAAACCTTAAATGAGAGACAAGAAGATTCGACATCAATTCTATCTTCGTCTGCAAAGATTCCTTTTACATCTCCAAACTCAATGAGATTCTTCATCTCATCGCTTTTGAGGCCATGGTCCAAAGGAACAATTACAGCACCAGAGTATGTAATGGACAGGTATGCCAAAGCCCACTGAGGGCTGTTCTTGCCACATACTGCAACCTTGTCACCCTTCTTGATGCCCATAGATCTAATGTAATAAGCAATCTCCTTTATCTTTTCATAAGCTTTCTTGAAAGTTAAGGAAAAGACCGTAGGAGTAATGGACTTCAAAGCCTCATTATCAGGATAACGGCTTACTGTGATAGCGAAGGCTTCACTGATAGTGGGCCAATCGCCTGAAAAAGCCTTTCCCCTATAGTCTTCAAGAAAATCCACCTGAGTAAAATAAATCTTTCTTGACATATGTCTCCAAAATCAAACAAATGTAATTTGGTTACTAAAATCTCACCCTATTAATAGCGATTTGTCAAGAAAGAGGCATATTTAACTATAACTTTTTTCTTATTTTGTATGGTTAATAGAGACATATGGCTAAGAGTTGGTTAGTTTATTCCTTTCCATTTTTATAGGTAAATGTCAAAAAAAAAGATGACCTATCCACACTAGGAGAATAAGCCACAAAAGTGTTCTCTGAAGCCATCAAGCTTTAGCTATCGCTCTCAATTCTATATATCCTCTCTCGCCTCTTGGCTCCAATTGTATACGAGGTTCCCTGTCATTCCATTTAGCGCCAATTATAGATGGATCATACTTATCCATAGCGTTCTCAACTTCCTTGATGGCTTCTTCATAGTATTCTTCTTCAAAAGCCTCACCCTGGAACATCAAATACTCGCACTCATCCATCTCAATGATTTCAAAGCCATCGATTACCTTTCCATTCCAATCAGAGGGAAGTTCCACACCCTGGACATAGACACTTGTTCCAGCACTTCTGTACTTGTCTGAAAGCCACATGCAGACTGGCTCTGGGGTGATGCTCTTCAGAATCCCCCATACATCACAGCCTACTTCCATGGAGTAATCCCAATAGTTATCGCCCTTCACTCCTCTTTTGATCATTACCTTTCTCTTTGGTTTAGTGAATCTTGTGACATAAATGTTTCTTGTTTCAGCCATTTTCTTTTCCTCTTTTAATCTGTAGTCTCTGTATCTCACACGGTAGGGAATAAAGTAGCATATAGGAGAAGGACTTCTCTTATATTCTCCTGCAGAAGTACCGAACTCATTACGAAAAGCCCTGATGAATCCTTCGACGCTTTCATATCCGGAATCAAAAGCTTCTTCAGTGACATCACTCTTTCCGTCTTTAAGTCTCTCTGCACTTCTTGTGAGACGGAGTTTTCTCAAATACTCCCCCACTCCATATCCTGTAGCCTCTGTAAAGAGACGCTGGGCATGAAAAGGAGAATAGTTTGAGACTCTCAACACATCAGAGACTGTGATGTCCTCCAAGTAGTGTTGGATCAAAAACTCCTGCATTCTATCCACTGCTTCCGTTTGAAATCTATTCATGGCTACACTATATTCCTCATCTTTAATCTCCACTTGACGAAAATTGCTGATTTTTATTTACCAGTTTACAAAAAAAAGAGTTCAAATTACTAATAATATCCGATTCTCACTCCCTCTTTTCTTTTTTATACAATGTAAAAAGAATGTGTTCACTTTTGTATTCAGAGTACCATAACTTGCTTTCTTTTCATTAAAAAAATAAGTACATTCCCTTTGTAAAGAAATACTTTAGGCAGAAGGGTGTTTCAATATTTATGGCAAAGGAAAAGAAAGTAGTTTATTACAAAGATGAGGCAAACGACGATTTTGCCCAGCTGGGAATAAAGAGGAAACCTCTTGGAGAGGACTTTGAATACATACATAAGAACATAATCTGGAATACCTGCTCTTTTGTGGTATACAGGATGATCGCACAGCCTCTTGTGTATGTATTTGTAAAAGTGGCACATAAGCAGAGATTCAAAAACAGGAAAGTACTAAAGGAAGCAAAGAATACAGGAGCCTTTATCTACGCAAACCATACAAATATGCTTCTGGACGCCTTTGTGCCAAATATCGTGAAAATGCGTAGGAGAGGCTATATCCTTGTGGGCCCCGACACCACCAGTATTCCAGGATTGAAGAATATCGTGGAGATGATGGGAGCCATTCCTCTCGGCCAGACTCTTTCAGAAAACAAAGAGATGATCGAGTGCATCAACCATAGAATTGAGAAAAACAAGGGATATGTAACCATCTATCCCGAGGCTCATATTTGGCCATATTACACAGGAATCAGAGACTTCAAGGCAAACTCCTTCGGCTATCCCTGTTATTCCAATACTCCGGTCTTCACTATGACCAACTGTTACCAGAAAAAACGATTTGGAAAACACCCTAAAGTGGTGACATTTCTTGACGGGCCATTCTACCCGGATGAAACGCTTCCAATGAAAGAAAGGAAAGAAAAGCTGAGAAAACAGTGTCATGACACCATGGAGAAGAGAGCCAAGGAGAATTCCACTTACTCTTATATCATCTATGAAAAGAAAGAAAGTGAAGCAGGAACTTTAGAGAGCTAATTGAGGGGCCTTAGCCCCTCATTCTTCACATCAGATCGCTTTCAACAACCGTAATCTCAGTGTCTTTGATATAAGCGTTCTTGATTTCACCTATGAACATATAGTGATAATCATCATTCTTATACCACTTCTCTTTTATCTCATTATCAATAAAGCCATCCCTATCGATGAAGTGCTTACTCATCTTCTTCAGAGTGAAGGTAAGGTTTGCTTCCTCAAAGGCAACTGTATCATCCATAAAGATAGGAGTGAGACCTGCGCCTTTTGCCTTATCTGTGTCTCTTCCGCTGTGGCTTCCACAGAAAGAGAGGACACTCTTCTTCTCCGGAGGGAAGAAAGAGACAGAGAAAGAATCGAATTTATCCATAAAGGAAAGAGTGTGCCTGCTTTCTCTTACAAATACGAAGCAGCAGGGACGGCCCCACATATAACCCATGCCTCCCCAGCCGGCAGTCATAGTATTCCAGCCGTTCTCGTCTCCTGCGCTCAAGAGAAACCAATCTTGTCCAATAGAAGTGCAAGGGTTCATCTCCACCTGTGATATCTCAATCTTTTCCATATGTCCTCCATTTACTTACATCTGTAATAAAACGATGATTTATCTCTACGTGTCTCATACTTCTTTGGGAAAGCAGAAATAAGGTCCGAGAGCTTTTTGTAGTTATAAGACCTGACATCGAAGTCTGGCTTTACACGCTTAATATATGCTCCTGCCTGGGAGATATGGGTAAAGCCATCTTCGTCTTCATATCTGTCCCCTGCTCTCTTTAACAATCTATGAACCTCTTCAATTCCCCCTCCACTCTCTTTTGAGTAATGGGAATCATAATAGTCTTCATATCTATCGTTATCTTCATCAAGGTTCTCCAGGAAGATAAACTCATCGCAGGCGTTTCTAAAGGGCTCCGGCGTCTTTCTCTCTCCCACTCCTATGACAAAGACTCCGTCCTCATGGAGGCGGATGGCAAGAGGAGTATAATCGCTGTCAGAAGCCACGATGGCAAATGCGTTGTAAGACTCACGATGCAACAGGTCCATGGTATCGATGGTAAGGGCCATATC
The DNA here is from genome assembly GCA_022784805.1 of Spirochaetales bacterium. Lineage (GTDB taxonomy): Bacteria > Spirochaetota > Spirochaetia > Sphaerochaetales > Sphaerochaetaceae > Ornithospirochaeta. Next base: position 818 of record JALFYG010000307.1, on the reverse strand, counting down.
CGTGGCATTCTTACCAGACACGTAGTCAAACTGCTGCTCAGCCTTTATGGCAAGCCTCTTCAGCTCCCCTTCCCAATTTTTCAATGTATTCTTCTTCCAGTTACCATATGCACGCTTGACGACAATTCGCCCATAGGTGGATAGTTCTTGGATTATTCCTCCAAGCTTTGAGAGCTGAGTGTTGTCAGCATCAATCAAAAGAACGATCTTATAATCTTCCATGAATTAAATATAACAAATGACAGGGTGACGTAAAAGAGAAAACAGGTGTTTTTTTCTTCATGTTGACAATGTTTCAATTTGATATCATTATAATATCACATAAAGGAGAAAACCTATGTCACAAGTCAAATACAGTGAAGAAAAGATCCTTAAGCCATCTAACGGCATCGTAGCCTTGGTGATCATCATCGCAATACTTATTGTCTCCATCGCAGCTGTCATTATGGGTGGTATTCTTATAGACGAATATAATAACTACGTACTCGGAGTAACATCTTTGGTTTGCGGAGTCATCGTTATGATAGCCTGCTGCATCTCATTCGGAGGACTGAAGATAGTCAATCCTAATGAAGCATTGGTCCTTTCCCTGTTCGGTAAGTACCATGGCACAATCTATGAAAACGGATTCTATTTTGTTAATCCTTTCTCCACTCCCATCTATCCTCAGGCAAAGGTGGCTGAAGCAAAGAATTCAAGACTCCAGGCATATAACGCCAAGAAGAGCCAGGCAGAAGTATCTGCTTCCGAAGCAGCTATCGCCAGTGCAAAGAAAGTCAGCACAAAGATCTGCACCTTTGTAAACGGAAACCAGAAGG
>JALFYG010000301.1 GCA_022784805.1 Spirochaetales bacterium | reverse complement strand
CCTTTGCCTTTTCCTTGTCATAAGTATAAGTGGATGAAAGATCAATGTATTCCTTCAAGACCACAGGGAAGTGGGAGCCAATCTTCTCTCCATACCCCCACCATACGGCTTCGATCAACTCGTCTTTTTCCACGGCGTAGTTAATGGCCTGACGTACCCTTATATCTGAAAGAGCTTCGTTTTTATTGTTCATTGCCATTAACTGCAAACCGTTTCCTGCGGCGGCAAGGATGTTGTATCCCATGTTCTCTACAGCGGAAGCAAGGTCACCGGTAATAAGGATGATGTCCACTTCCCCTGATTCAAGGGCTGTAATCTCAGCTGTCAGATCTGGCATTACCACAAGGTTGAAGCCTTCATTCTTGACTTCTCCTGTGTAATATGGGTTTAACTCAAGAACCAATCTTTCCTGAGGAACCCAGGAAGAGAGGTAATAAGGGCCAGTACCCATTGGCTTATTCTTCAGATTGCTCTCTTCAGTGTCCACCACAGCAGCCCATGGGTAAGCAAAGGAAGAGAGAGCCGCTACGTTGATCTCATCCATTCTGAAGACGATTGTATCCTCATCCGGTGTTTCGATGGATGTGATGAATTCATAGTCCTTGTATCTTAAGCTCTCCTGGCTTTTAAGGCGAAGGAAGGAGTTCTTTACTTCTTCACTTGTGCACTTCTTTCCATTGGAAAAGGCTGCATCTTTTCTCAATGAGAAAGTAATGCTGAGTCCATCTTCACTTTCCTTCCACTCTGTGGCAAGACAAGGAAGAAGGTTTCCCTTCTCATCTACAGTAACCAGTGTCTCATAGATATTTGATGTAATCTGGAAAGTTGAGGCAGCTGCAGTGAGCATTGGATCCAAGCCATCCGGGTCAACCGGAATAGCCATAGTAATTACATTGTTTACTGTTTTTGAAGAGGAATCTTCTTTTGAGCCATTGGCAAAAAGAGATAATGTAGCGAGAACCATCAAAAGAAAAAGAAGTGTTTTTTTCATCCTATTCACCTTTGCTCTATAGTATTATAAGAAGAATGTAATATCCAATAGACCAAAGAGGAACAATTTTGCAGCTTTGTTAACTCATTTGTATGTTATTCGTGGTTTTATAAAGATATAAATCGGTATCCAAAATACCATTGAAATTAATTAACTTGGATTTAACAAAAAACGAAAGAGGGAGAAAGAGGTGGCGTCCTCACCATTACCACCCCTTTTTTGAGAGCCATTCTTTCAGTTCCGCCTCTCTTTCCTTGTCATCTTCAATATATCCTTCTCCTTCCTGTTGATAACATCCGGTGCTGTCTTTTACCTCTGTGGGAGTGGTATCAAAGTAATCGTAAAAGGACCAATTGGGAACCATATACTCTTCATCATCGAGACATTTTGTACCTATAATCACCCTCGTGGGAACATTGTACTTCTTTTCTTTGTTGTACACCCTGTCATATTCATAGAGGACATAAACAGAATCACCCTTTTTCTTGAATGTGATTTTGCCTAGGACAGTTGGTATTGTTACTTTTCGAATTAGTTTGATTCATTTCTTGGTTTCATAGTATTCATTCCCCCTTCCATTTTTATTCGAATAAATCATCAAGGGTAACTTCACTTTGTATCATATTTCTGTTTCCTTTGCATCCATATGTAGTAACAAGAGTGATATGAAGAGCCTTCTTTGTCTTAGTAGCGCTTCTGAAACACTCTCTTTTGTTGATCAAATCCTCGCTTGTCTTCTTATCAATCTCAAACTCAAGCTCTGAGAATTTCATCTCTAATAGATTGATGATTCTATCCCTCCTGTCAAGAACCAAATCAATCTGGGCTCCTTTTTCTTCTTCTGTTCCCTTCTTGAACCAGACGGATGTTTCTGTCAAAACACCTTCGATACCCAGCTTCTTCTTTATCTCTGAGATATGATCCCTGCATAAGAGTTCAAAAGAAAGACCCTTCCATGCCCTTATGGATGGATTATCAAGGGAATTAGACCAGAAGTTCTCATCAAGGTCGGCATTATTCTTCAAGAACTTGAAATAGAATAACGTGTAATAATCAGAGAGTTGATAGATTTTATCCTTAGTTTTTTTACCGAAGTATTGGTAGATATGAATAAAGCTAGAGTATTCAAGATTATCCAATACGTTTGTCAGCACACCATTTTGAGGAAGACCTGTTTCTTTTGAGATCTCTTCCCTTGTCATCCCCATACGCTTCTTACTCAATGCTTCTACAACCTTTATATATATTGGGCTGTTCTTGAAAAGCGTTGAATAAAGGTGACTGAATTCATCCCAGAGAAATTCTCGTCTCTTAAAGAAAAGAGCATCAATGTTCTGACTTAGTGTAAGGGAGTTATCCAAGAAATTGAGATAGTATGGGATTCCTCCCATGATCATGTAACATTCCGCTATATCATATCGCGACCAAACAAAACCTTTGTTAACCAGATACTTCTCTGTCTCATTAAGGGTGAATGGTTCCAAGTATAATCTACACGACTGTCTATTAAACAATCCACCTTTATTCAAGGAGATGTTCTCTACTATCCATTGTGTTGCAGAACCACAAACAACGCATACAAGGTTATCACGACCAGCACCCCAATTATTCCAAAAGTATTCAAAGGCAGGAAGAAAGTCAGAGTGCGGTGTATCAAACCAAGGCATTTCATCAATGAAAACTACACTCTTTTTATCTGTAGGCAACGTTTCCAACTCTTTTCTAAGGATAAAAAAGGCATCAAACCAATTCGTTGGAACAGAATAATTCTTTCTAAAACTTAGGTTGATTTCAGAAATAAAGTTGTTTATCTGAGCATCCATGGATAATCCATATGATCCAGAAACTTTGAAATCAAATGAGTAGTCAAAGAAGTTATTCACTAGAAATGTCTTCCCTACTCTTCTCCTTCCATAAACGATTATTAGCTGTGACTCACTTGATGAAAGACATTTCTGAAGTATTTTGATTTCTTTCTCTCTTCCAATTATTTTATTGTTCATACCCTTATTTTACTCGATAGAGTGCTTATCAGACAACACCAATTTATCTAAATCATTAGTTTTTATTACGATTTAGATAAACTTCTGAATTATTTTATCTAAATCTTGTAAGATAAATGAGATTTAGATAAAAAATGAGACTTTCTTATCTAAATATTGGTAAAAAGGCAGATTTAGATCCCCCCCTTCAGACACAAGACCAATATCAAGTGTGCCCAAACACTCTTGATACTCTATTTATGAGTATGAGAGTTTATCTACAAAGTATTTTGCTGTGTCTTCTTCCGATATCTCAAAAAAGACTCTGAGCATATCCATATTCAAAGTTTTTCCAAACCTTCTTGGCCTAGTAAAAAGCAAAACAAGAGGTTTACGATCCAGAAACTCTTTGATCAGCAAAGTTTTGTCGACATAATAGTATTCAGATTGCGCCCTGACGTAATCTGAAATGCCAATTGGCAATGGCTTGATTTCTGTACTATTTCGTTTAGATAAAGAAGTCCTGCCGTCAGAAGGACGCTTTGCATAATCAGGAATCAGCCATCCTCTCTTTTCCTTGAATGCGCCTTTAATCTTTCCATCTTTACACATTATATTGACAGCACGAACAGTAACATTCCACTCAGAAGCCTTCTCCCTACATGTCTTCAATTACTTCCTTATATGTAGATATTTCTTCATCTACGAAAATTATGAGAGCAATCGCGAAAAATAGCAGCCTTATATTTTTCGTTCTAGAGCTTATATTTCTCGAAGTAAACAAAGATGAAATCATATATAATGTTTCTGTATAAGTAATTAATGATTTTCAACAACACACAGATAAGAAAGAACATGAAAGATTTCAGTCTTCTTATTCAATTTTTAAGAATTGGTGTTATAAGGAAATGAATTATCGTTTATTATTTTCTCATGAGAAAAACAAAAATCATCTGTACAATAGGTCCTGCAGTCGAATCAGAAGAAAAGATAAGAGAACTGATTCTAGCCGGAATGGATGGAGCAAGATTTAACTTCTCCCATGGAAGCCACGAAGAACACAAAAGAAGAATTGATATGGTCAAGAAAGTGTCAAAGGAAATGGATGCACCTGTTGCATTGATTCTGGACACAAAAGGACCAGAAATAAGAGTCGGGGAATTCCCAGAGAAGAGCGTTATGGTGGAAGAAGGACAGAGCTTTGTTCTTTACAAGGACTTCGCCAGAGCTGGAGACATTAACGGAGTTGGAATCAGCTACCCATATTTAGGAGAAGATGTAAAGAAGGGAGACAAGATCCTTATCGATGACGGTCTTGTATCTTTGATTGTCACAGAAGTTAAGTCTGGTGATATCTACACCACTGTAGAGAACTCAGGAAAGGTATCTTCAAGAAAGTCCATCAATGTTCCTGGAATCGATGTTGACCAAACTTTCATCAGCGACAGGGACAGAAGCGACATCATCTTTGGTATTGGAGAGGATGTAGACTTCATTGCCGCTTCTTTCGTCAGAAACCAGGATGACGTAAGAAAGCTTAGAAAGCTTCTTAACGTCAACGGCGGAGAGAAAATCAAGATCATTGCAAAGATTGAGAACGGTTCAGGTATTGAGAACTTGGATTCCATCCTCGATTATGCAGACGGTGTCATGATTGCAAGAGGTGACATGGGTGTCGAAGTGCCTTTCGACCAGCTTCCTGCTATCCAGAAGAATATCATCAAGGCATGCTATAAGAGAGGAAGAATAGTCATCACAGCTACACAGATGCTTGAATCCATGACAGAGCATCCAAGGCCCACAAGAGCTGAGGTATCTGACGTTGCAAATGCTATCTATGATGGAACAACTGCAACTATGCTTTCTGGTGAGACTGCCGCAGGAAAGTATCCAATCGAGGCTGTAAAGGCTATGAGCAGAATCGCTGAATACACAGAGAATCAGATAAACTATCAGGATAGATACCTTAAGAATAACTTGAAGCTCTCTGAAGACGTTGTAAACACAATCGTCAGCGCTTCTGTTGAGGCTTCCTTCTTCCTCAAGGCCAAGGCTATCGTAGTAGCAACTGTCACAGGCTTTACAGCCCATACAGCTTCCTACTATAGGCCAAGCGTACCTATCATCGCATCCTGCACAGAGGAAAAAGCAACAAGACAACTCAAGCTAGACTATGGTATTTATCCATATTATGCAGAGCTTACCAATGACTTGGATGTCATGAAGCGCCAGGCTTTGGATATCGCAGAGAAGTCAAAGATCGTCGAGAAAGATGATCTCGTGGTTCTAGTCTGTGGTTCCCTGACCGGCGGAGAGATGTCTACCGACACAATGATCATCACAAAAGCGTAAAGAGTTGAGGAGAGGCCAAGACCTCTCCTCTCTTTATGATCACTTAGATAATCCTCCAAGAACACGTTTGAACACTTGGTAGTTGCTATCGTCTCTAGGTGAACAATATACGGCAGCCTCTATTGTTTCAAAGTTTCTTCTGAACTTCTCTATTTCCCTTTTCATGGCTTCTGCAACCACCTCCGGAGGGTTGGAGAACGCCCCGCAGCCAAAGGCACCGAGGATTATCACCTCGTTCCCCTTCTCTGAGGCAATCTCAAGAATCCTATGCATCCTCTTTTCGTGAAGAGCCAACAGCTCTTCCCTACTGATGTCCACTGCCATATCACCATCTCCTGGATTCATTCTGTTACTTGGCCTTTGTCTCAGATTCGGGGCCGCTGTAGTTATTACATCGACTTTATACCATCTCTTTTCATCAAGTTCCTTCGGATAACCAGTATCTGATTTAAATACAACTACATTCGGTGTGTAGATAGTGTCATCGTTATGGAGGGGATCTCGGCTTATTCGATGAGGGATGTAGAAGTTCTTCATCATTCTTCCGTCACTTAGATTTGGAAACAATGTGGAGATACGGCAAAGAGCTTCTTCCTGGGCAGAAGAGCCTCTTTCAACGCCTCCTCCGGGGTTAGTGGCAGAAGCAAAGTTCAGCACACATACCTTCTTCCCTTGATAAGCATAGTATTGAGCCGCTTCAAAGCTTCGCTTCTGGCTCACAATGATGCAGGCATCTTTGTCATATACCCTCTTCTTTCCTATTGGGACAGGAACATCCTCACGGAACATTTCCTGTTCTTTTATTGATCTCTGAATACTCTCTTTCAATCGTGGATTAGTAGAATAAAGACGCTTTGTATCTTCAAAAATCACGATGTTATCTTCTCTTGCCATATATTGCTCCCTCAATTGTTTCTTGCCAATAACAAGAAACTTTTTTATTTGTTACTAATAATATAGCACAGATAACAGCTTGGATTTAAAATAAAAGTGACAACTAAAGAGCTTAATTAAGATGAAGAGTATCAACCACCGAAGAATACTATAAGGTAGCCAAGGAAGGAGCCATATTCATCTTTCTTTTCCAATAACTCTTCAAGAGTAAGCTCCCTTGGACACCCCAGCTCTCCTCTTACTCCCTCTTCAACCTTCTCTGCGATTTCCGGAGAATCGATCACCAGAGCTATCTCATGGGAGAGAGCCATAGAACGGAAGTTAAAGTTAGTTGACCCAATTACCAAATATCTTTCATCAACCACCATCACCTTCATATGAAAGAGTGGATATGATTCTCCGTTCTCATCATTTGTTACATCAAAGTATCGTGCACCGGTGTTCTCAATAAGGACTGCATTACCCCAAGCCATTCCACTTACAAGATATTGTCGTGGATCTTGTGAGCAATACATGGTGAAGTCAACGCCTCTTTCAACGCAGTTTCTTATACTTTCAATCATATTTTGGTCTACAGAAGGAAGGTATGGACAGAAGAACACTGACTCTTCTGCTTCATTTATAAGAGAGCCATACATTCCAGATATCGATACATCACCTTTATAGACATCCCTGTCAAAGAGCCATGCTCTGTACTCACCTTCTTCTCCGTGTACGGCAAAAGAAGAGGTATCTATCTGCTCTACACTTCCTTCATTCCAAAGGGAAACAAAACTATCAATAATCTTTGATGTTAAATCTGAAGAATGGAAGAGATACATGGAATCACGCTGATTCTCATCTCCTGCACCGATTGAGATGTAATTTAGATTCATTCCTCCCAATACTGAGACTTTTCCATCTATAACTATCATCTTTCTATGGTCTCTTATTAAGAGCTGAGAGGGATTAATGACATGAGAAAAAGAAACTGGAGCATATACAAGAAGGTTTACCCCACTTTCTCTAAGGGAGAAGAGCGGACTCATATACTTCTTTGTCTCTGTCA
>JALFYG010000255.1 GCA_022784805.1 Spirochaetales bacterium | reverse complement strand
GTTCTTGTTATACATATAATAATTATATAGAAACTATATAATTATGTCAATAACTCTTTGTAATACAAGGAAATAAATTCAAAAATTATGGGTGCATAACCTGTTTGGTCATGTACCCGAATCCTTAAGTTGTGAACATTGCTTTAAAATCATGAATGATTTGGGCTGAATCTTCCGACTCAGCCCTTCTCTTTTGGTTTATTAGCTTCTTACTTTTTCCTGAAGAATGCCTGGCTATAGCAAGTAGTATATTCAGGAGTGATAAGTGCAGATACTCCCCCCTGAGGAACGAAGCCTGCAGAGATAATGGTTTCAATATCCTCTCTTATAGCTGTCTCGACTTCATCTTCTTCCTCATCCAAGAAGTCATCGTAATCCTCATCATCAAGATCTTCTTCATATTCATCTTCAAGTTCTAAGTCTGTGTCATCGTCTTCATCTAAATCATCATATTCCCAATCTTCATCATCTTCGGGAATAAAGATTCCATCGTTCCATTCGTAAACAATGTAGTCTCCCATGGGAGTCTCTGCCTTGGCAGCGAGAAAGATTGTTCTTCCTTCCAGTTCAATTGAGTATGCCATATTCAAATCTCCTTAAAATGGTATATAAATAATATATCCCATTTCGCAGTCAAGCAAAACGGGATATCGCATTCTTCTTTCTTTCTACACAATTATTACTTCTTCTTTTCAAACCAGATTTCGTTGATGACGTAATCTTTGTCCATACCCTTCTGCTCGAACTTTGTAAGAGGTCTCCATGTGACAGGTGGAGCAAAAGTATAGAAAGGATTCATCAATAGTGGTTCTCCTTTTACTAGTCCCAATACTTCGTCCGCATATTCCTGCCAGTCAGTGACCATGTAGATATATCCACCCTTCTTAAGTTTGGTTGCAAGAAGATGGAGGAACTCTGGGTTCATGATTCTTCTTTTGTGATGTTTCTTCTTTGGCCATGGATCTGGGAAGAAGATATGGAAGCCTTCTACACTGTTATCTGGGATCATGTGCTGTAATACATCAACAGCATTAAAGCGCATGATTCTCACGTTATCTATTTCGTTTTCACCAAGAGTCTTCAATAACTGTACAAAGCCCTTAAGATAAACTTCCAGCCCGATATAGTTGAACTCAGGCTTGATCATCGCCATCTTGGCTGTTGTGTCACCATTTCCAAAACCAATTTCTATGACAGTAGGGTTATTGTTCTTAAAAACATCGCTGTAAGAAAGCATCTCGTCTTTATAAAACAGACCATACTGAGGCATATATTTCAATACAAACTCTTTCTCTTTATCTTCAAGTACATTATTTCTGAGGACATAGCTCTTTATTGTCCTCTCCTTACCTTCCCTAATCTCGATTTTTCCGAGATTCTCTAGTATTTCTTTATCTTCCATCAGATTAATCTCCTGAGTGTTTCAAGTATAAACTGGGCCTTATCTTTAAGGGATACTGCCTGAGTGTCGAGAGTGAGATGATCCATTCTTCTTGGATCCAGTTTCACTCTTCCTCCAGAAAGGGACACAAGGTGCACCACCTTACTTGGGTTGATGAGGGAGACCTGGCTGAACTCAACATCAGCAATGCCCCTCATCTCTTTCAAGTGATATATCTTCAGCTTTCTGCAGATGATCTTGATCTCTGCAATGCAGAAGAGGTTGTCTACTTCTTCTGGAATTGTTCCGAATCTATTCTCCGCTTCACTCTTAAGGCCTTCAAGCTGTCCTTCCGTAGTAATAGATGCAATTCTCTTATACATCTCAAACTTGGCAGAAGGATCAGTGATGTAAGTGTCAGGAATAAAGCCTGTGTAATCAAGTTCAAGAAGAACATCGCGTTCGTTGGCTTCTTCTGTGTTGGTGAGACGATTGATCTCTTCCTCGATAAGCTTGAGATACATATCTAAGCCTACTGCTTCCAAATGACCGGACTGTTCACGTCCAAGGATATTTCCAGCACCTCTAATCTCCATATCCTTCATACTTACTTTGAAGCCTGAGCCAAGTTCAGTGTTTTCACTTAATACTCTTAGTCTCTTTACAGCGTCATCATTGAGAGTGCCAGTATCAGGATAGAAAAGGTAACAGTAAGCCTTTCTGTCACTGCGTCCTACTCTTCCTCTCAGCTGATAGAGCTGAGCCAAGCCTAGCCTATCGGCCCTATCAATGATAATCGTGTTGACATTTGGAATATCAATACCATTTTCAATGATCGTAGTAGATACCAAGACTTGTACGCCTTCATAGATGAAGCGGTGCATTATGTCTTCAAGCTCTTCTGAGCCCATCTGGCCATGAGCATACTCTATGATGGCTGAAGGGATTGCCTTACGTAGGACCATGGCAACTTCTTCTAGGTCTTCGATTCTGTTATGGAGATAGAAGACTTGGCCCCCCCTCTTAAGCTCCCTGTTTATTGCAGTAATAACTGTGTCCAAGTTATATTCTTCAATCTCAGTGGCAATAGGGAGTCTCTCACGAGGCGCGGTGGTCAAGAGAGACATATCTCTTACCTTCAACAGTGACATATAGAGGGTACGAGGAATAGGAGTGGCAGAGAGAGTCAAACAGTCGACGTTTGTCTTCATCTGTTTGATCTTCTCTTTATCTTTGACTCCAAATCTCTGTTCTTCGTCTACGATCAATAAGCCTAGATCCTTGAAGACTACGTTCTTTGAAAGAATCTTATGGGTGCCGAAGAGAACATCGATGCTTCCGTCCTTAAGGCCTTCAAGTATCTTCTTCTGCTCCTTGCCAGAAACAAACCTGGTGCTGAGCCCTATCTTTACAGGAAAGTCCCCTAGTCTCTTTTTGAAGTTCTCATAGTGCTGCTGGGCAAGAATGACTGTAGGAGCAAGGAAAGCAACCTGTTTACCAGACATTACAGCCTTGAATGCAGCACGGAAGGCAATCTCAGTCTTACCATAACCGACGTCACCGCAGACAAGTCTATCCATACACTTGTCGCTTTCCATATCAGCTTTGATCTCTTCGATACACTTAAGCTGATCCGGGGTCTCAGTAAATGGGAAGGAAGCTTCGAAGGTCACCTGCCAGTCATTATCTTTCATGAATGGATAACCATGCCTGTGCTCGCGCTCAGCATAGAGTCTTACAAGCTCCTGAGCAAGCTCTTCGGCATTTTTTCTCGCCTTCTCTTTCTTCTTAGACCAGCTGGATGAGCCCATGGAATCGAGCTTGGGAGGCTTTCCATCAT
>JALFYG010000114.1 GCA_022784805.1 Spirochaetales bacterium | reverse complement strand
GACACTCAGGGAGATAGGATTCTTCAACTTCCTTTTTGGAAAGACATGGAAACCAAGTAATGATATCTACGGCATCTTCCCTATGATTGTGGGATCGCTCTATGTAACGGCAATCTCTATCCTGATTGGTGTTCCCCTTGGCCTCTTTACAGCCCTTTATATGACTTATTTTGCTCCTAAGAGACTCTATAGGGTGATGAAACCAGCTGTAGAACTACTTGCAGGAATACCATCCATAGTCTATGGATTCTTCGGCTTAATGGTGCTGGTTCCTCTTTTCAGGTCAATATTCGGTAGTGGCAAGAGCATTCTTACAGCCTCTGTTCTCCTTTCTTTTATGATTCTTCCGACGATCATCACAGTATCTGAGAGCTCTTTGAGGGCTTTGGATGGAAGCCTATTGGAAGGAGCATTGGCACTGGGTGATACAAAAGAGAAGGCAGTGTTCAGAGTCATGGTGCCAGCCGCCCAGTCAGGGATTCTTTCTTCTGTGATTCTTGGTGTGGGAAGAAGCATCGGAGAGACCATGGCTGTAGTAATGGTTGCAGGTAACCAGCCAAGAATCCCTGGAGGCGTGTTGGATGGAGTGAGAACAATGACCGCCAACATCGTTTTGGAAATGGGATATGCCACAGATCTACATAGAGAAGCCTTGATAGCAACCGGTGCCGTGTTGTTTGTATTCGTTTTGATTCTGAATCTCTCCTTCTCACTTATCAGGAGGAAAAAATGAAGAACATGGGATCAAAGATAATAAATGTAGTGTTAAAGATATCGGCATTTATAGTGTTGATGATACTTATTGGGATAATTCTCTATGTACTAATATTGGGTATTCCCCAACTGAAACCATCTCTCTTTCAGTGGAAATATAATAGTGAAAACGTATCTATGATGCCTGCCATCATCAATACTCTTTTGATGATAGTTCTCTCTCTTCTTATTGCCATTCCTTTGGGTTTGGGTGCCGCAATCTTTTTGACTCAGTATCAGAAGGAAGGGGTGGTGGTGAAGATCATAAGAATGACCAGTGAAACCCTCTCTGGTATTCCTTCGATAGTTTATGGTCTCTTTGGCAATATCTTCTTCTCCACATTCTGTGGCCTTGGTTACTCCCTTCTTTCCGGCGCCCTTACCATGGCCATTATGATTCTTCCTTTGATCATGAGGACAAGCGAAGAGGCATTTTTGTCCCTGTCAAAGGGGTTGGAAGAGAGCTCTCTGGCTTTGGGGGCAGGAAAAATCAGGACAATATCCAAGGTGCTTCTCCCTTCTGCAATGCCTGGAATCATCTCGGGAGTGATTTTGGGTATGGGAAGAGTCTTGGGAGAGAGTGCTGCACTTATCTACACGGCCGGAACGGCAACGGGGCTAGCGGAGAGCCTTCTCTCTCCTGCAAGAACCCTCTCTGTCCATATGTATGCTCTTACAAGCGAGGGCCTTCATATGGATGAAGCAAGGGCCGTGGCTGCAGTTCTGATGGTTTTGGTTCTGGTAGTGAACTTTATATCAAATAAGCTTGGAAAAATGGTGGGAGGAAAGAATGAGTGATAAATTGAAGGCAGAGAATCTTCATCTCTTCTATGGCGATAAAGAGGCCTTGAAGGGTATAGATATATCAATAGACGAAAAAAAGATTGTTTCCCTGATAGGCCCTTCCGGTTGTGGAAAAAGTACCTTTTTAAGGTGTCTTAATCGTATGAACGATTTGATCAAGGATTGTAGGATCGAGGGAAAGATCTACTATAACGGAGAAGATATCTATGCTCCTTCCTGTGACACTGCAAAACTGAGAAAAAACGTTGGAATGGTCTTTCAGAAACCTAATCCTTTCCCTTTTTCAATCTATGAGAACATTGCTTACGGGCCTAAGACCCATGGCCTGAGAAATAAAGTGAAATTACAGGAGAAGGTTGAGAAGGCTTTGACAGAGGCCGGGCTATGGGATGAAGTGAAGGATAGGCTTAACTCATCTGCCATGGGCCTCAGCGGAGGACAGATGCAGCGCTTATGTATTGCAAGAGCTTTGGCTGTAGAGCCGGATGTCCTTCTTCTTGATGAGCCTACAAGTGCCCTTGACCCCATAAGCACCGAGAAGATAGAGGAGCTTCTTATTACCCTCAAGGACCGTTACACGATCGTCATTGTGACACATAACATGCAGCAGGCACTTCGTATCAGCGACATGACAGCATTCTTTTTGTTGGGAGAGATGGTGGAGTATGGAGAGACCACAAAGATGTTCTACTCTCCTCACGACAAGAGGACAGAGGACTATATAACAGGGAGATTTGGATAATGAAATCACGAATAGACGAAGAGTTGGATAAGTTGGATCTTGGGACCATGTCCCTCTCCACGCTGGTGGAGGAGGCTTTGGGGATCATTACTTCATCCCTTAAGAATTCTTATGGTAAGGACAGAATTAAAGAGATAGCCCAAGAGATTGAAGAGAAGAGCAAGAGCCAGGCGTCCTCATGCATCATTCTTTTGCGGCAGTGTCAGCCTGTGGCCGGGG
>JALFYG010000113.1 GCA_022784805.1 Spirochaetales bacterium | reverse complement strand
TGCTCCTGGAACATTGAAGGTCGGAGCTGGTGTAAGCTTTGGTATCAACCACGCAGTATACGATAATACAAAGTACACTCCATATGAGCTTCTTATCGCAAGGTACAATGAGAAGTGGCAGTTCTCCAATAAGATCTATTCTTCTCTTACTTGGGATGGAAGAAACTATGTAGATAAGATTCCTCATGGCTATGTGCTTTCTGCTTCCTATACATATGCCGGAGGTATCCTGGGTGGTCTTTCCAACTACAACAAGCTTGTCTTCAATGCTTCTGCTTATAGAGGAATCTGGCAGTTTGGTAGTAAGGAAGACGGAACCAAGAAGGATTTGATCCTTGGAATCAGCTCTGAAATAGAATTGATGCTTCCTCAGTATTGGCTCTATGGCGATACCACAGGCTGGCAGGATCCTAAGAGAGGCGCAACAAAATATGAGATGCTTTATATCGATGGCATGAACATCGGTAGAGGATTCTCAGTTGTCTATGACCAGGCATTCTTGTGGAATAACCAGATTGATATTACATTCCCACTTGCCGAAGATGTCATCTCTCTTGAAGCCTTTGTTTCAGCTACCGGTGTGCAGTCAGATCTCTCCACGATCAACGGCTTCTCATCCATCAACTGGTATATGGCTTCCGGAGCAGGTATTAAGATGGAAATTCCAGGATTCCCTCTTGGACTCTATCTCGTAAAAAATGCTACAATCAAGAATAATGAAGGTTGGAAGTGGCAGAACGGTTCCCTGTTCTCAAGTAATAAGGAAGGATCAGGCTTGAGCTTAGTTTTGGCCATCACCACAAGTATTTATTGATATGGCAGTGAAGGAAGATGAAAAAGAACTGACGCCTATGGTTCGTCAGTACATGGAAATAAAAAAAGAGCATCAAGACAAGGTGCTCTTTTTTCGCTTGGGTGATTTTTATGAGATGTTCAATGAAGATGCTGTAGAAGTATCGAAGTTGCTGAATCTCACTTTAACCCATCGTGGCACCATGCCAATGTGTGGTATCCCATACCATGCAGCAAAGAATTACCTTAAAAGACTTCTGGACTATGGTAAGAAAGTCGCTGTGTGTGAGCAGTTTCTTGATCCTACGGAAAAGAGCAAGCTGGCCAAGAGAGAAGTCACACAAGTCTATACTCCAGCTACCGTTGTAGACGACGAGTATCTTGACTCCCTTTCTTCTTCCTTTGTCACTGCTGTAAACGTAGAAAAGAGAGGAGTTCATATCGCTTGGTCTGATATCTCCACAGGTGAGTTTTATATAAGGACTCTTCCTTTGGAGAAAGACTTTTCTAGGCTTGATTCCCTTCTTTATGAAATATCTCCAAAAGAGATTTTGGTTCCAGATGATCTTTATTTCTCAAATAAGGAGTTCAGGAACGTAATCGACGCCACTTCTTCCATAGTATCCAAGCTCCCTACATGGTACTTTTCTCTAAAAGAAGGTAGAAAACAGACAGAGAAACAGTTTTCATCCAACGCTTTGAGAATCCTGGATATTGATGAAAAGGATCCTATTCTTACTTCAATCGGAGCTCTGTTATCTTATTTGGGAGACACAGCAAAGGCAGAGCTGCCACAGCTGAGAGGCATTGAGCGTATCGGCGATGAGAGCTATATGTTCCTTAACTCAGCTACTATCAGGAACCTGGAAATACTTACATCCCTTACAGAGGGAGGACAGAAGTATTCCCTTTACTCCACAATAAATAGGACACTTACTCCTGGTGGCGGAAGATTCTTGAAATGGGCTCTTGTCCATCCTCTTGTTGATATATCAAAGATACTCTCAAGACAAGAGTGGGTTGAACGTTTCTTTAATAATAAAGAAGAACTTGAAACAATAAGAAGAAACTTAAAAGAGACAGGAGACTTGGAGAGACTGGGTGTAAAGGTCGGCATGAAACGTGCTACTCCCAGGGATCTTATCGCCATCAGCGAAAGCACAGCCACCTTCATTGAGATGGTTGAAAATGAGAATGAGTATCTTTCTGTCATCAATGATAACTCCAACTATGACTGGAACTCTCTTATAGATTTCTCAACTGAGTGTTTGAAGGCTATCAACAGAGAGTGTACAAACATCAACAATGACGGAACCATCATCAATGACGGCTATGATGATGAACTTGATAGCCTTAGGTCTCTTTCTGGCGGAGGCTCCAAGGAACTTGATGAATACCTGGAGAAAATCAAGGCTGAAACTGGTATCACAACCCTTAAGTGCGGAGAAAACAGAATCATTGGCTGTTACCTTGAAGTATCAAAAGGACAACTGGACAGAGTTCCTCCTTATTTCATCAGACGTCAGACTCTTGTTGGTGGAGAACGCTTCACTACAGAGGAACTTAACGCCATCCAGGAAAGAATACTTTCCAGTAAAGATGAAGCCGCAAGAAAAGAGAAGATGATCTACTCATCTTTTGTTGATAAGGCTTATAATCTCCGTTTTGACATCGAGAGAATGGGTAAGGTCATTTCCCTGCTGGATTTCTATTCATCCCTATCATACCTGGCAACCGAGTGCAGCTGGGTGAAGCCTACTCTTATAGAGAGTGGAGAATTGGATATAGAGGAGGGAAGACATCCTGTAGTCGAAGCCAATACAGAGCGCTATGTTCCTAACTCTTTCTCAACTCATAAGTCCCGTTTCTCTCTAATTACTGGCCCAAATATGGCTGGTAAGTCCACATACTTGAGAGAGATAGCCCTTATCGTCTTACTATCCCATATAGGCTCTTACGTACCAGCAGATAGCGCAGAAATTCCTATTACAGATAAGATATTTTGCCGTGTAGGAGCTTCTGACAACCTCTCTAAGGGAGAGTCTACATTCCTTATTGAAATGAGTGAATCTGCTCAGATTCTCAGGTCCATAACAAATAAGAGCCTAGTAATTATGGATGAAATCGGAAGAGGAACCAGCACCCAGGACGGTATGAGTATTGCCTATGCAATAATGGAATATCTTAAAAAGAGTGGAGCCATCACTCTTTTTGCAACCCACTATCATGAGCTTACCATGCTGGACACTTCCGATATGTCCCTATTGCATATGGACGTAAAGGAAGAGAAAGGCTCTGTCATTTTCCTTCGTAAAGCTGTGGAGGGTGTAGCTGCATCCAGCTATGGTATCCATGTAGCAAAGCTTGCTGGAATGCCACGTGGTGTTATTAACGAAGCTCTTTCTTTCCAGAAGAAACACTTTGAAGACTACTCATCCTTCTCTGACCAAGGTAGCTTATTTGCATCCAATGAGGATGTTTTTGACACAACGGCTGAGAATGAGTGCGCTCAAGCTATAATGGACTTTGACCTTGATCAATCAACGCCACTGGACGCATTGATCCTTATAGGTGAGCTTAAAAAGAAATTGGAAGAAAAATGAAGTGTTTTGTCTCAGCATGCCTAATGGGCAAAAAGTGCAAGTATAATGGTGGCAATAACTTTGACCCAGAGTTATCTGAATTGCTCAAAGGCGATGATGTGACACTTATCTGCCCTGAAGTGGAGGGTGGCTTACCCATTCCTCGTCATCCTGTGGAATTAATAGAAGGGAAAGCGAAGGACAAAGATGGTAATGACTACACATCTTTCTTTCTAAAGGGTGTTGATATCGTTTTAAATAGGGCGAAGAAAGAGAATCCAGATGCATTCATCCTCCAGCCTCGAAGCCCCTCTTGTGGAATCGGGTATATCTATGACGGCACTTTTTCTTCCACTTTAATAGAAGGCGATGGATTGCTTGTACAAAGACTAAAAAGTGAAGGGTATAAACTCTACACTCCCAATAGACAATATGAAGTGACCTCCCATAGGAAAATTGCAGATTCGTGAATTCTGCGAGATACTTGGGAAAATAACAAACACCAAGCATGAAGCATTAACACATGCAATAAAGGAGATCACTCATGAAAGACAGTGTAATTTATGTCGGGATCGATGTCCATAAGGACACAAACAGCGTATGCATGTATGACAGGCAGGACAATACTTTTTTTGCTGAGGCGAAGCTGGATGCCGGGACGGACATCATGGTCAAGTATCTCAAAAAAGCCGTGAAGGACTATGGATTATCAGGCGAATTTCTTCTTGGCTACGAAGCCGGACCTACAGGATATGGGCTTTGCAGAGGGTTGAAGAAACATGGCTACAACTGTGTGATCATGGCGCCGACGACGATAAAGAAGGCGTCCGGAGACAAGGTGAAGACTGACAGGAAGGACGCCAGGCTGCTTTCGATAACCCTGGCCAGCAACGGATTCAGGAAAGTATATCTTCCGGACCCGACAGATGAGAACACAAAGGAGTTCACCCGCACCAGGAACACCCTCAAGGGACACCTCAAGAAAGCGAAGCAGAACCTCCTGTCATTCCTTCTTCGCATGGGTGTGTCATATCCCGAGAGCGGCAACTATTGGACGGAGAAGCACAGGCAGTGGCTGGGTACATTGAGCTTCAAGGATTGGATGCTGCAGCTGTCATTCGACACTTTGTGGCAGGAGGTGAAGGACCTGGAGCCAAGATAGAAAATCTTGACGCCACCATAGAAAAGATAGCCAACGAGGAGAGGTACAAGGACAAGGTCGACAAACTCGTATGTTTTTCAGGTATACAGACGCACATAGCGCTCTCCTTAGTCTGTGAAGTCGGTGACTTCGACAGGTTCGCCACCGCCGAGCAGTTCTCAAGCTACCTGGGACTCTGCCCTGGACAGGACTCCAGCGGAAAGACCACAAGGTACGGCGGCATCACCAAGTGTGGCAACAGCAGGCTGAGGATGCTTCTCACAGAAGCGGCGAAAGGGATAAAGAGGAGCAATCCATATACAAAGTCGAAGAGACTTCTTCTGAGGCAGCAGGGACAGACCCCTTCCGTAATCGCCTATGCAGACAAATGCTCAAAAAGGATAAAACAGAAGATCGCGAAGCTGGAGAGGAACGGAAAGCCGGCGAATGTGGCTACAACTGCAGGTGCAAGGGAGCTCTCGTGCTTCATCTGGGGAATGATGACCGGGAACATAGCATAGGAGCAATGACACTATGAACAAGAAGGAACTGGCAATGGTTGCAAGGACATCATCGGTTTTTGGAGACGAGGTCTCTCTCCTCATGGACAGGTTCAGCAGATTCGTAGAGGAAATGAAGGAGAAGGAGGAGATGAAGCTCGATTCCCTGCCGGAATCACTGGAAGGATCACCATTGTGGTCTTCCATAGAGGATGCCATAGAAATGTTCGAAGAGATCCAGGTCGCCCTAGAGGAGATGGACAGCAGTCTTGACTCCATATTGGAGACAATGGGAACTACAGCCTGAAGGCTGACGGAACAGAGCAAAGGGAAGAACATGGGGCGAGTAAGTGTACGATTCAGCCATCTTCGATAAAACTATGGGACTGAAATAAACTCCCGCAAATAGACTGAAAGGGCTTTTGGCGAACCATTGACCTGTCGGTAACCAATCCACGAATAACAGAATGGTCAAGTGCCGAATAACTGACAGCCTGTGTTCTTCCCAAACTCGTTAAAAAAAGGATAAATATGCTATTGACAAAAGGTCACATCATAACAGTTTTAAGGAGATTAAAAAGTAATCTATTTTCTCTCTATCTATTGACATATCCCAAGATTAGATATTAAATACACTTAGTTTCATTTAAAGTGATTTAAAGGGACCGGTTAGCCGAGTCCCTTTATTTATGATGGAGGGTTATGCTTACAAAAGAAGCAAGTTCCAGCGAGCTCTTTAAGAATGTAGCTCAATGCGTCAAGACTCTTGGTCTTGATACTGTTGAAGTTACTCAGGCAAGAGACAGAGGCTGCACCAATATGCGTGTAGTCTTGAGTAAAAGAGAAGGGGAAATAAGTACAGATGACCTTGAGAAGGTCTATAACATTATTTACCCAATGTATCAGGTGCTTTCACAAGATAGAGACCTGAACCTTGAAGTATCATCTCCTGGCATTCAGAGAACATTTAAGGATGTCTTGGAGTTCGAAGTCTTCAAAGGAAAGACAGTCAGAGTTTACTCCACACTCTATTCTTCTTATGTAGTGGGAAAGATTGAAGATACAGATGAAGATTCCGTCACTCTCTCTTCCTACACAATCGAAGACAAAAAGGAAAGCGGAGAGATAATAAAACTAAACTACGATACTATTTCAAAGGCAAAGCTTGAATGTATATGGGAGGAAAAGAATGATTGACCTTACTAATGACATAAGGGAAATGATGGATCAGAAAGATATGAGCCTCAAAGAGGTCAAGTCTATCATTACCGACATGCTCAAGAGCGCATATAAGAGAAAGTTCGGTACAGACGAAAACGCAGAAGTTAAGTTCTATACAAAGAAGAAAGATTCCTCAAGAATCTATGTGGACATCCTTGCAAAGAAGACTGTCGTTGACGAAGAGGATTACTTCAACGAAGTCACTGAGATTCCTTATGATGACGCTGTTATTCTCGCTGGAGACGAAGTCGAAGTAGGCGATTCTCTTGAAATCCCACTTAATCCAAAGACATTTGAATACTCTGCAGTCCAGTCTGCAAAGCAGAGAGGTCAGCAGGTTTCAAAGGAAATGACAGATGACAAGACATTCATCAAGGCTAAGTCTATGGAGTTCACACTTATCAAGGGTGAGCTGAAGAAGCTTGGTAAGAACAACACAGATTGGCTTGTTGATGTAGGCTTTGGTGAAGAGAACCTTGCTGTATTCCCACTTCGTGGCCAGTCTCCTAGAGAGACATATGAAATGGGCGACACACTTCGTTTCTTTGTTGAGAAAGTCGATAGAGGTGATGAAATCGTCACTAAAGACAACAAGACAGGTAAGACAAAGAAAAAGAAGAGAGGTGTCAAGATCAGCCTTTCACGTAGCTGCAAAGAGTTCGTCAAATGCCTCTTGGAAGCTCAGCTTAGAGAAGAGATTGACAACGGTTCCGTTGTCATCAAGGCTATTGCTAGACAAGTTGGCGTCAGAACTAAGGTTGCCGTTGACACAAAGAAAAGCGATACAGATCCAGTAGGCGCAACAGTCGGTAAGGCAGGATGCAAGATCCAGACTATCACCAATGAAATCGCTGGTGAAAAGATCGATGTAGTCAGATACAACGACGATCCAATCGTTCTCATTGCAAATGCTCTCACACCTGCTCAGGTTCAGAGAGTCGTCGAGATCGATCCAGTCTCAAAGTACGCTGTCGCCATCGTCGACGACAAAGACCAGGGCTTGGCTATTGGACAGGGTGGTGTCAACGTCAAACTTGCAAAGACTCTCTGTGACTGGGTCATCGACGTCAAGACAAAGACTCAATTCAATGAGATGGATCAGACACAGCTTATCCATGAAACTGTTGGTTCTCTCTTCAAGGAAAACGAAGATGGTGAAGTTTCAGTTGAAGAAGAGAAAGAAGAGGCTAGAGCTCTCACCAACGAAGAGATTGGAATTGCACCAGACGAAACACCTATTACAGATGTTGGTCTTGATTCACGCCTGGTCAAGAAGCTTCATGACACAGATATCTGGTCAATTGAAGAGTTCTTCGACTATACAGAGGAAGAGCTTCTTGAAAGAGGCCTCACAGAAGAAGAAATTGATGCTGTTAAGGGCAGCGTAGAGATTGTGACAGAGGAAGAAGAGGGTGACGATTCCTTCGAATGTCCGATTTGTCATGCAATTGTCCCAGCTGGCAGCACAACTTGTCCAAACTGTGGTGCAGAATTTGAGTTTGAGTGATATAGTTTTTAAAGGTTCATATGGCAGAAGATAATAAGAACATTAAGGTAAACATCATCAAGAAGGCTGTTTCCCCGGAACCAGTGAAAAAGGCTCCAGAGGAAGTTGTTGAAAAGAAAAAGATTGTAGTCAAACTGAAGACACCTTCAAAACCAAAGCAGGTGGTCAAAGTTAAAGAGACTCCAGTCCAGGAAAAGGAGGAAGAGGTCAAGAAGCCTGTTTCTACTTCTCCAATCGTTTCTAGTGCAAAAGACCATCAGACACAGGATCGCACGCCTGTCTCAGGAAACCCAAGAATCCAGGGACAGCAAAGACCTTTGAGGCCTGGTGAAAAGCCATATATGGCTGGCCAAAAACCGAAGACAGAGGCTCCAAAAGAACCAAAGAGGGAAGTCATTGATGGCAAAAGCTTTATGAGTAGCACAACTCATAATGCCAACACAAGAATTCAGTCCACAATCCATAATGGACCTGTAATCATCAGAGCAGCTGAGACAGCTCCTACACCAGAGCCACAGTCCAATAAGCCTAGAGTCCAGGGTATTGTAGGTGGAAGACCTACAGGCCAGAAGTATGGACAGAGACAGCAGGGCAACTTTAGACAGAATGGAGAGAGAAACTCTTGGCAGAATAGAGATGGTCAGAACCAGAAAGATGGACAAGGATCATTCCAGCGCCAGGGTGGCGGTAGAAGCTATACTCCTCCATCACGCCCAGGACAGAATAACTCTTTCCAGCGACCAGGAAATGGCAGAAACCAGAATGGTGCTCCACGTTTCTCTTCAGGTCCTAGAAGCCAGAGCGTCGCTCCAGCTCCAATGGAACTGAACCAGAAGAATGGTGCAAGAAAGAGCAGTGCAAATGCTAACAAGAGAAAAGACAAAGATAACAGATGGCAGAAAGATGAAGAGCTAGACTTTGCACTACAGAAGAAGAAAGTCATGGAGATGAAGCTGGCTGCTGTGCCTAGCACCATCGACATCATGGAGAACATCACTGTTGCAGATCTTGCAAAGAAGATGAATCTCAAGGCTTCTGACATTATCTCAAAGCTCTTTAAGATGGGTATGATGGTCACCATCAACCAGCAGATTGACCATGAAACTGCTGAAATCATCGCTTCTGAGTATGGTTGTTCCGTACATCTTGTCTCCCTCTATGACGAGACTGTAATCGAGCAGGAAGAAGACAGAGAAGAAGATATGGTTCCACGTCCACCAATTGTCACTGTCATGGGTCACGTTGACCATGGTAAGACAAAGACATTGGATGCTATCAGAAGTACAAACGTCGTTGCTGGCGAGTATGGTGGAATCACACAGCATATCGGTGCTTACAAGGTAAGCGTTCCAGATAAGGGTGAGATCGTCTTCCTTGATACTCCGGGCCACGCTGCATTCAGCATGATGAGAGCCAGAGGAGCTCAGGTAACTGATATCGTCGTTCTCGTCGTCGCTGCAAATGACGGTGTCATGCCTCAGACAAGAGAAGCCATCGACCACGCCAAGGCTGCAAAGGTACCTATCATTGTCGCCATAAACAAGTGTGATCTTCCTGAAGCTAATCCTGACAGAGTAAAGCAGCAGCTCTCAGATTTGGGCCTTATGCCAGAAGAATGGGGTGGACAGACTCTCTACTGCGAAATCTCCGCTTTGAAGAAGATTGGTATCGATGATCTCTTGGATACAATCCTTCTCCAGGCTGAAATGCTTGAACTCAAGGCTAATCCTAACTGTAGGGCAGTGGGTAAGGTTCTTGAATCAAGAATCGACCAGGGTAGAGGTACTGTTGCAACTGTCATCGTTGAGAAGGGTACTCTCAGACAGGGTGACTACTATGTTGCTGGTATCTACTCAGGACGTGTAAGAGCCATGTTTGATGATAAGGGCAGAAAGATCAGCGAAGCTGGTCCTTCAACTCCTGTTGAAATCATCGGTCTCTCAAATATCCCATCAGCTGGCGATCCGTTCCAGGTCACTGAGGACGAAAAGACAGCAAGAAGCATCGCCACAAAGCGTCAGGAACTTGAAAGACTTGGTGAAAACAGTAGCAGAAATAAGGTTACACTTGAGAACCTCAATGAGAAGATCAAGGAAGGCCAGGTCACTGACTTCAATGTCATCATCAAGGGTGACGTACAGGGATCTGTCGAGGCTCTCACAGGCGTATTGGAGAAACTCAGTACTTCTGAAATCAAGCTGAACGTAATCAGAGCAAGTGCCGGTGCCATCATCGAAAGTGATATCACCCTTGCTTCTGCTTCCAATGCTGTCGTTATCGGCTTCAACGTCAGACCAACTCCTCGTGCACAGGCTCTTGCCAATGAAGAGAAAGTCGAGATCAAGAAGTACAATATCATCTACGATGTTGTTGACGACATCAAAGCTGCAATGGA
>JALFYG010000086.1 GCA_022784805.1 Spirochaetales bacterium | reverse complement strand
AGATGATTCTTGCAGACAACACAAGGGCAAGGGAAGCTGCACTTGCAGAACTTCTTCCAATGCAGAGAAGCGACTTCGAAGGTATCTTCGAGGCAATGAACGGTCTTCCTGTAGTCATCAGACTCTTGGATCCACCTCTCCATGAATTCCTTCCAAATGACCATACTTCACGTCATGAAATGAGCCAGACAATGGGTATCAGCGTGGAAGATATTGCCAAGAAGTGCAACTCTCTCCACGAATTCAACCCTATGCTTGGTTTCAGAGGATGTAGACTTGCTGTCGTTTATCCAGAAATCTTGAAGATGCAGGTCAGAGCTATCATGGAAGCAGCCATCAACACAAAGAGAAAGGGTATCAAGGTAAATCCTGAGATCATGATTCCTCTTGTTGGTATCTATAAGGAGTTCGATTACTGTAAGGCTAAGGCAGTAGAAGAGATCGAGAAGGTCTTTGCTGAACAGAACCTTGTCATCCCATATGAAATCGGAACAATGATTGAGGTTCCAAGAGCAGCAATCACAGCTGATGAAATCGCTAGAAGTGCTGAATTCTTCTCCTTCGGAACAAACGACCTTACTCAGATGACATGTGGATTCTCTCGTGATGACTCTGCTTCATTCCTTACTCACTATGTAGGTGATTCTGATAAGCAGTTCTATGACTATGATCCATTTGCAACAATCGACTTCGACGGTGTTGGAAAACTCTTGAAGATGGCTGTTGGACTTGGACGCAGTGTAAGACCTGATATGCAGATGGGTATCTGTGGTGAGCACGGTGGAGATCCTAAGACTATCGCATTCTGCCAGAGCGCTGGTCTCAACTATGTCTCTTGTTCTCCATTCAGAGTACCAATTGCTAGACTTGCAGCAGCTCAGGCAGCTATCGCAAGTAAGTAAGAATTGTTCTCCATTATTAATAGTTAATTCTATTTGGCGTATCATCTATGGTGGTGCGCCAATAATTTTTCTGTTTGAAACCCTGGACTCTTAAGTTTTCTAACTTAACAAATAATGTTGTATAATTCTTTTAAGAGAAGAAAACTCCTACAAAACCATGGAGATAGTTTCAAAATCTGGAATAGATTTTTGAAATATCATGCATATTTTATTTTACATCTTTACAAAAAGTGTAAAGGTGTAAAATAATAAAGGCATGTACAGAACAGTAGTCCAAATGTTTTATGAAAAGGCAAAGAATGATCCTTTGCTTACTTGTCAGAGAGGTAAGAACGAAAAGGGTATTTTTGTTTCAACAACATATATCCAGTTATTGGAGAAGACTAAGGCCATTGCTTCCGCTTTGATGGAGCTGGGAGTCAAGAGAGGAGACAGAATCGGTCTCTTGGCAGATAACAGGCCTGAGTGGCTTGCCATGGATTTGTCTATTCTCTCTCTTGGAGCTATTGATGTTCCTAGAGGAAGAGATGCAATGGAATATGAGATCGAGTATATTCTGAAGACAACAGAAGCAGAGATCTGCGTTGTTGAGAACCTTGAACTCTATAAGAAGCTTTTAAGCGTCAAGGAAAGACTAACAGACCTCAAGTACATCATCGTCATCGATGAAAAGGGAATTGAACTCTCAGACACTGTTATCTCTTATAACTCTCTTCTTTCAAGGGGAATAGAGAGACTTGGAAAAGAGGGTGAAAGAGAGAAGATTGAAAGGGAAGTAATGCTTGGAGATGTGAATGATACAGCAACTATCATCTTCACTTCCGGTACCACAGGCCTACCAAAGGGTGTCATGACCACCCATGGTAACTTCTTATATATCTGTAGAGTCGGTAACACCCTCTATAAATTCAAGAAGGGAGAGAAGTGGTTAAGTGTACTTCCTGTCTGGCATTCATTTGAAAGAATCATTCAGTATCTGTTAATATCTCTCAGCCACACTATCATTTATAGTAAGCCTATCGGTAAGATTATGCTTACAGATATCCAGAGAGAGAATCCAGATTATATGGGATCTGTTCCAAGAATTTGGGAGACTGTAAAGGCTGGTGTTTATCAGAATGTAAGGTCAATGAGCCCAGTGAAGAAGGCTCTCTTTAACTTCTTTTTAAAGATTGGAAAGCTTTACTCAAACGCAGAGCGAAAATTATTGGGATCAACTGCCCATACAAAGTCTGGATCTGTTATAGGAGACAAAATCTTGGGTATTCTTCCATACATACTTCTCAAGCCATTTAATGCCCTAGGCCAGAAGCTTGTTTTCTCACAGGTAAAATCTAAGCTTGGAAAGAACTTTAAGTTTGGAATAAGTGGCGGTGGAAGTATGGGTAAAGATGTTGAAGACTTCTTTGCTGCAGTAGGTATCAAGCTTCTCAATGGTTATGGCATGACAGAAACAGGACCAGTAATCGGAATATCAAACACAAGATGCCCAAAGAAGTCTTTTATTGCTCCTCTTCCTGAAACAATTGTGAAGGTTGTGGATATCGAAACAGGAAAAGACTTGAAGGTAGGAGAGAAGGGTGAACTTGTTGTCAAAGGTGACCAGGTCATGAAAGGCTACTATAAGGATGAGATGAAGACCAACGCTATCATCGACAAAGAGGGATGGCTTCATACCGGAGACCTAGCGATAATGAGTAAAGAAGGTGATTTCTCCCTTGTTGGAAGAGTGAAGGACACAATTGTTCTCTCAGGAGGAGAAAACATCGAGCCACTTCCAATTGAAGAAGCTCTTAGAAGCAGCCAGTACATTGAGTCAGCTGTGGTAATCGGGCAGGATAGAAAGGCTTTAGGCGCTTTGGTTGTAATAGACGCCAAGAACTGCGAAAGATACCTCAAGGAATCTGGCATCCCCTACATCAATAGAGACCACCTTGAAGAGATCGATGAAGTAAGGTCTTTGATTAACCAAGAGGTCACAAGACTTGTATCAAAGGTTAATGGTTTCAAGGCTTATGAGCAGATTTCACGCTTTGCACTTCTTCCTGAATCCTTTAAGGTAGGAAGAGAGCTGTCCGGAAAGCAGGAAGTAAAGCGCAGTGTGGTTGCTGATATCTATAAGAAAGAAATTGAATCCCTTTATGCATGAAGAAGTGCATATTGGGATTTTTGAATACAGACTGAAATAATATACATAAGTTTGAATATAAATTGATTGAAAAATGTTGATTTTTCTTTCCTCAAGTGTTTCAATTTACAAAAAGAGGAATTTTATGAGAAAAATCATCGTCCTAGCGCTAACAGCGCTTCTTTTGTTGTCTTCAGTTTATGCAAATGGCCAGACAGAAACTGTCAGCACTTACCCAGAAAAGGGTATCACCATGATCGTTCCTTACGGAGCTGGTGGAACTACTGACGTATCAGGAAGAAAGTTTGCTGCATTATTGTCTAAAGAACTCGGTGTCAGCGTAACAGTTGTCAACCAGGCTGGTGCTTCTGGCTCCATCGGCTGTCAGGCTGTTTTGGATGCTGTTCCAGATGGATATACAGTTCTCTTCACAGCTGAAAGCTTGGGAACTCAGAGAGTCATGGGACTCAGTGATCTCAGCTATGCAGACTATAAGATTATTTCTCCAATGGTAAATGACCCTAAAGTCATCGTTGTTGCAAAGAACAGCAAGTACAATACTCTCGCTGATCTTTTGGAAGATATGAAGGCTAATCCTGGAAAGATCAAGATGAGCTACACAGGTCCTGGTGGATCAGGTCATGTTCAGGGACTTATTATGGAGAAACTGGGTTATATTCCTGCTATGACAGCATATAAGAGTGGAAGTGATTGTTATCTTGCTGTATTAAGTGGCGAAGTTGATTTTACAAACTCCAATATCTCAACTGTTAAGGCACTTATTGAGAGTGGTGATCTTAAACTTTTGGGTGTAAGTTCAAACGTAAAGCTTAGTATCTATCCAGATGCTCTTCTCTTTGAAGAAGTCGATCCTAATGCAAAAGAGTATATGAAGAATGCTTTTACTCCTCTTAACTTCTTGGTATCAAAAGAAGTAAGTGATGAAGTAGTAGAAGTATTAAGATCAGCAACAAAGAAGGTTATCGAGAGTCAGGAATGGAAGACTTTCGTAGCTGAGAATGCTCTTGAAGAACTCTATGTCCAGTATCCAACAGTAGAGGCAGCTGAGGCTTTCTATAAGAGCTGGGAAAGCATGGTAAGCTGGATGCTTGATGATGCTGGCGTCACAAAGTATAGCCCATCAGAGTTCGGCATTGAGAAACCCTAAGTAAATTCTAATTGCTTTGTTTACCGCAGGGAGAATTCTCTTCCTGCGGTTCTGTACGGAAGGAGGTGTCTATGGTCAAGAAAAGGTTTTCATCCACATTCTGGGAAGGTGTAGTTCTATTTGCAATATCATTGTTTGGTATTGTCATGTCTATTATCTGCCATAGGAACTTTAATGTGGAATGGAAGCTATCACCATACCTCTTTCCTTTGATCATCTCTCTTTTTCTCTTTGTTCTTTCTATTTCTGTTATATCTGAAGGATTAAAGAGTGAAGAGAAAAAGAAAGAAAAGAGTAAGATGGAGATCAAATCACTCCTTCTTTTTGGATTTGTCTCCGTTGTTTATCTTTTGGTCTTTAACTTCCTTGGCTTTATTCTCTCAACAATAATTCTCCTGGTTTTATTGATGTTGATCTTGGGAGAGAGAAGGTGGTGGTATATTGCCCTTGTTTCAATAATTACTACCGTTGTGATCTATCTTTTGTTTGGAAAATATCTATCGGTTATGCTTCCAAAGGGAAAGATATACTGGTACATAGGGCTATAAGGAGGAGTAAATGAATTTTAGCATGCTTTTATCATATTTCACTGATATAAGATTTATCCTCCTGGTATTTCTTGGTTCAGTTTTGGGTCTTTTTATTGGTGCTATTCCTGGCCTCTCTGTAACAATGGCCACAGCACTTCTTGTTTCAGTTACTTACTCTTGGTCAGCTTCAGATGCTATGGCTACAGTAATGGGATTATATGTAGTAGGAGTCTTCTCCGGTGCTCTTTCTGCCATCCTTATTAATATTCCTGGTGCTCCAAGTAGCGTTGTCACAGCTTTTGATGGATACCCGCTCAGTAAGAGAGGGGAGGCCAACAAAGCATTGAAGTATGCAACTGTATATTCTTTCATTGGATCAGTATTTGGTTTTATAGCCCTTGCTCTTCTTTCAGGTCCTATTTCTTCCATTGCATTAAAGTTCCATCCTATAGATTACTTCTTACTTTCATTCTTTGGCCTTTTGGCAGTAGGAAGCTTGACCAGTAAGTCATTTACCAAGGGACTAGTAAGTGCAGCCATCGGCTTATTTGTCGCTATGATCGGTATGGATAGTGTAATGGGACGCCCTAGATTGACTCTAGGAATTAGAAGCCTTCAGGGTGGAGTGAATGTTGTTCCAGCTCTTGTTGGTTTATTTGGTATGACAGAAGTCATCTCATCAATAGCTGAAGGCAGAATGGGGGCTGAAGTCAACGAGATAAAGAAAGAGAAGATCAATATAAAGGATATGTTCAAGCATTTCCCTCATTCAATGCTTTATTCAGTGATCGGAACGTTTATCGGGGCTCTTCCTGGAGCTGGTGGTCCTGTTGCTTCTTTCATCGCATATTCAGCAGCTGAAAAGATTGTAAAGAAACCATCACGTCCATTTGGGGAGGGAGCCATAGAGGGTATAGTGGCCAGTGAAAGCAGCAATAATGCTTGTATTGGTGGTGCTTTGATCCCAATGCTTACTCTTGCTGTACCTGGAGACGCAGTAACAGCAATCATTCTTAGTGTCTTTATTGTACATGGCCTTCAGCCTGGACCACTCTTTATTAAGACACAGCCGACTCTATTTGCTTCTGTACTTGCAGGTGGGTTTATAGGGTGTATATTCCTTTTATTCTTGGGACTAGTCATTGCCCCGAGATTAAGTAAGCTTATTCTTGTTCCAAAAAGAATTCTACTTCCAATAGTAACGGTTCTTTGTATTATCGGAAGCTTTGCATGTAACAATAGACTCTTCGATGTTGTGTTGATGTTTATCTTTGGTGTCTTAGGTTTTGTTATGAAGAAACATGATTATCCGAAAGCTCCAATGGTTCTCGCCATAGTATTGGGTGGAATGATGGACAGTAACTTCAGACGTACTGTATCTCTCTTGGAAAGCGAAGAGCATAAGATAGCTTATCTCTTCTCCAGCCCAATTACTGTTGTTCTTTTTATCTGTGTTGTTGTTACTTTGATATTAAGTATCCCTCAGACTAAAAAAGTTTTGGCAAGATTTAGAAGGGGCTAGCCCTTAATCTAGTTTATCTTCATAATGCTAGTGTGAAAGATAAGACTAAAGATACGCTGGTTACAGCTTTAAAATCCTATGTTATTGGAGCAACCATGACAGTTCCAGGAGTCAGTGGTGGCTCCATGGCAATGGTACTCGGCATTTACGACAGAATCATATCTGCCGTTCCTTCTATTTTCTCTAAAGACTTTAAGAAAGCATTCTTGTTCCTTCTCGTTGCAGGATGCTCTGGGCTTATTGGTGCCTTGAGTGCTTCTCCTGTATTGAAGTTCTTATTGTCTTCTTACTACATGATAGTAATGTATTTCTTTCTTGGAGCGATCGTCGGTTCTATTCCAATGATTGTCAGAAAGAGTAGGGTGAATAAATCTAACTGGGCCAATGCACTCTTTTTTATTCCTGGAATGATTGTGGTCATCTTGATTTCCCTTATTCCTGAAGGAATTATTGAGCTTGGTGGAGGCAATGTACTAATCCAGATTATATGTGGTATTGGGGTATCAATAGGATTTGTCCTTCCTGGAATCTCTTTCAGTTACCTACTTGTTGTCCTTGGCTTATATGAAGGGTTAATCACATATCTATCAAACTTGGACTTTCTTCCTTTGATTCCTCTTTGCATAGGACTTGTCATTGGAATAGTGGGACTTGCTGGCTTATTGAAGAAAGCTATGGAGAAGTGTCCAACAATTACATTCCCTATCATCATGGGCTTTGTATTGGGATCTCTTCCTCAAGTATTCCCAGGCTTACCTAACGGCATATCTATTCTTTGGTGTCTTTTGACATTTATTGTTGGAGCCGTAGTTATATGGGCTACCAGTGGTGAGCTTCAATACCTAAAGAAAGGTATAGCAAAATAGCATTCATTTTGATATTCTAGTTAAGCGCCAAAATAGCTCAGTTGGTAGAGCGACACCCTCGTAAAGTGTAGGTCAAGGGTTCGATTCCCTTTTTTGGCTAATTATTTTTTCGTTGAACTTAACTGGTGAAACATGTTTTTTATAAGTCTTAACATCTTTGGTATGTTAATTTCTTTGAAACTTCTGGTAATATACTTCGTTCAATATCACACTTTCTTAAGATAAAGGAAGAACATATTAAGGCCTAGATCTTGTAGCCTAGAAATTCATTATTTTCCTTGAGTTTCAAGATGTGGGCTGAAACTCAACAAGGTTTATCTCTGGTTGTATTTATGATTCATTACCAATCTTCGGTATAGAATTTGCAGTGTTAGTTTCTACTGCAGAATCTATTTCATTAACTCAGATTATTTTATATCAAGCTGTTATTTCTTGATACCTATTACTATGTTTAGCATGATACTTTAAGACTTACGTTGATTAAATGACTTCAAATGGCTTCTCAACTGGTGTAGTTGATTGCCAATACTCTAATGTGTCGATATCCATGACTATAATACAACCGTTTTCAACAAAAGAGCCTGTGTCTATGTCGATGATAGAAGAAGATATATATGGCTTTTTATCTTCATTAAGTATAGGGGTGTGACCGACGATAAACCTATAATTCCAAGGTGCTTCAGGTTCATATTCTTGTTCTATGGAATAATTGATTAAGCTTCATCCCACACTAATTCGTCATAAACATCTGTATATTCTTTTTTACTGATATCACTACTTGTTTTATTGATAAAGTCTATTGGAGTGTGATTATTCATCAACTCTATGCTTATTCCGCCATGCACTATGATATTACTATCCAGCATTCTGACAAAAGGAGTAGAAAGAAGTCTATTCAATACATTCTGTTGCCATTCAATACTTTGTTTATCCACATCTTTAAGTGTAATCAAACCACCATTTCTTTGTCTTAACCAGTTATCAAGTCTATAAGAAGGAATAGTATGCGAAAGATACTCCATTAAATATAAGTCATGATTTCCTATAACCGGATGACAATTGGGAAGAGAGTATATGTAATCAAGAACTTTTATTGGGTTCGGACCACGATCACAGAAATCTCCTAAGGGATAGAGCTCGTCTTTCTCGGGATTGTAGTGGGAACGGGAGAGAGCATCTATCATTCTATTGTATTGACCGTGTATGTCTCCGATGATTAGACGTCTCATGTATTCTTTTCCTTCTGAGTTTAAAGAATGATAGATTTCTCAATAAAAAATGGCAACAAAGCGTTAAGATTTTTAAAAGTATGGAAGGGTAGTTGATATCAGCAAAGAAAACCTGCAGTTTTTACACTGCAGGCAAAGTGTTGTTGCTAATGGTCATTTTTTTGATACGCGGATAAATGCAGGATCATTTGCTGTTATTTCAACACCGTCTTTCCAGATTTGAATCATGTAGTATCCAGCACCTTCGATTTCACTAGTAGATTTATTAGCAAATGTTGTTTTAGGGTCAACAGAATTCCATGTAGTTACTCCATTATAAAGAGCCTGAATTCTTTCTGTATTACTCTTAGGTGCATCGCTAAGAATAAAATCACTTATCTTAACTGTATAACCCACTGTAATCTCTACATCTGTTTCAGTTTTATTAAGGATGTCAATCTTTGCAACAGGTCTTCCTTCATAATACAAAACCTTGTAAATACTTCCGGAGAATTTATAATCAGAAGAACTCTTATTATATGAGAAGTATGCATAATTCTTTATAAACGCATCACAATCTTTTTGTTGAACAACTTTAATTTCAATTTCTTTCATATCGAAATCATATGCTTCATCAGAGAAAGTAACTATTACACCTGCTTTAACAGTTTCGCCATACTTGTAATTCTCTTGAATGGTTCCATCATGACTAAGTGCTGTGACAAAAGAGTAGTCGGGAGTTTTTGTATAATAGTCTATTTTAGCTTTATCATAAGTACTAGTTATCCCAATGTTTCCATTCTCGTCTTTATAGCAGTAAGTACAAGAAAAATCTGTTTTCTGCATCGGAATTCCTTCGACATAAGCATTCTTTGTTGCATAAAAATCAATAATTTCACCAGGCTTATAGACGTTAAACTCTTCTGTTTCTGTCGTCATACCTTCAGCAGTGTATTTTACCTTGTACACACCACTTTCAGTAAAGGTGACCTTACCTGTCACATCTTTCTTGTATGTTCCCCATGTTTCACCGTTCTTTTTAAAGATTTCAGCCTTTACAGAAGATGGATATCTGTATGTTCCATTTGAAAGATTTACGATAACTTCCGATAGATATCTGGATGAGCTGTCTTTGTATACTACATCATAGCTCCATGCATCATCCGCAAATACTTGTCCGACTCTCTCAGCAAATAGTCCCACAGGTTTAGAGTCATTGGAAGTGTTTGAACAAGAAACGATAAATAGCAGTGAAAGAAGTAATACAAATAGTACGCTTTTTTTCATTATCAATTTCCTCCGCAAGAAAATATACTAAAAGAATAAAACGTAAGTTTAGTTAATTCTACATATTCTTTAAAGAAATACAAAATGCATCAATGTGTAGATGAGATGATGAAAGCTTTACATATCTTTTTCTATTTTGAGAGTTGTGTTAATATCCTCTAAAGTTTGTTTCCTTTTGGGAAATTCATACTATATTCTTTTAGGGAGGACAATATGGAAGAGATTATTATTGACCTGTCACAGGTTCCCATGTCACAGTCTGATCTTGCCTCTCTGGAGGAGATCATAACCCGGTCAAAGACCGTCGGCCCGCAGATTGGTATACCTTGGAATAAAAAAGTCTATGAATATGTCTTTGAATCAGATGCATTTGTAGATCCAAGTATTTTGATGGGTGATGATTATATTATTTGGGAACCAGAAGATGATGACATATGATTGTATTGGGTATTGAAACTAGTTGTGACGAATGCTCTTGTGCCGTTGTAAAAGACGGCAGGGAGATAATGTCTAATGTTATTGCAACTCAGATTGAACTACATAAGCCTTATCAGGGAGTAGTCCCTGAGTTGGCTTCACGCCTTCATACAGAGTGGGTTGAACAGGTTGTGGCCGCTGCCATTATGCAGGCTGGAATCAAGAAAGAGGATTTGGATGCCGTTGCTGTGACCAACAGACCTGGACTTTTGGGTTCTCTCCTTGTTGGTGTCAACTTTGGTAAGTATTTTGCAGAGACTCTTGGTATTCCATATATAGGAATAGATCACATCAGAGCCCATCTCTATGCTTCACAGATTGAAACTCCACTTGAATATCCATACCTTGGAGTCTTGGTTTCCGGAGGACATACTGTAATCTGTAAGGTAAACAACTACGATGACGTGGAAGTTTTGGGTACTACTATTGATGACGCCATCGGTGAAGCTTTCGATAAAGTCGCCAAATTCTATGATCTAGGATTTCCTGGAGGAGTAGTCATCGACAGGTTAAGTAAAACTGGAGACCCAAATGCCTTCTTGTTTCCTGGTCCAAGCTTGGATAGAAAAGAACACCCATATGATATGTCTTACTCTGGCTTGAAGACAGCTGTGATAAATCAGAAGGACCAGTTCAGAAATGGTGACAGTCCTGACACTCCTGAAAACATAGCAGCCTCTTTCCAGCGCCAAGCAGTAGGAATTCTTATGAAGAGGGTAAAGCTTGCATTGAAGGATACTGGACTCAAGAGAGTAAGTGCTGGTGGAGGTGTTGCAGCCAACTCTCTCTTGAGAAGCGAGCTTAAGAGTCTTGAAAAGAGTGGTTATACCGTCACATTCCCATCTCTCAAGCTTTGTACAGATAACGGCGCAATGATCGCAGGCTTGGCTTACAAGTACCTGATGGACGGCTACAGAGACACAGATACACTCTCTGCAAGTGCCAGGGTATCTGCCTTCAAAAAGAACTAAACTGATTTACTTAGAAATTTTTATAAAACCTATTGAAATAAAAACGTAAATCCTTTATCTTCTTTTTGTCATAAATGATTGGGATGTAGTGTAACGGTAACACTGCAGATTCTGGTTCTGCCTTTGGGGGTTCGAGTCCCTCCATCCCAGTGGATAGATGGTCCCTTCGTCTAACGGTTAGGACGGGAGATTCTCAGTCTCTAAATAGCAGTTCGATTCTGCTAGGGACTAAACTAAGGGCAACGCAAGTTGCCCTTTCATTTTGCTTGAGAGGTTCAATAATGATTACAGCTTCCAACATTTCTCTTTCTTATGGTACACAAGTCCTATTCAAAGAAGTAAACCTTAAGTTTAC
Source organism: Spirochaetales bacterium (assembly GCA_022784805.1). GTDB lineage: Bacteria > Spirochaetota > Spirochaetia > Sphaerochaetales > Sphaerochaetaceae > Ornithospirochaeta. The sequence goes on along the minus strand of JALFYG010000086.1, from coordinate 15,767 downwards.
TCCTGGAAACTGCTACGGCATCATTGGTGCCAATGGTGCAGGTAAATCTACATTTTTGAAGATTCTTTCTGGTGAGATTGAAGCTGATACTGGTGAAATCATCATTACTCCTGGTGAGAGACTCGCTACTCTCAAACAGGATCACTTTAAGTATAATGATTATAGAGTCATCGATACTGTAATCATGGGATTCAAGCATCTCTATGATGTCATGCAGGAGAGAGACGCCATCTACTCCAAGGAAGACTTCTCCGAGGAAGATGGTCTCAGAGCTGCGGAGCTTGAAGGAGAATTCAGCGAGCTTGGCGGATGGGAAGCAGAAGCTACTGCCGCCCAGATGCTTGACGGTCTTGGAATCCCAGTTGCTCTTCATGAAAAGAAGATGAGTGAAATTGAAGATAACCTGAAGGTCAGAGTACTTCTTGCCCAGGCTCTCTTCGGAAACCCAGACATTCTTCTTCTCGACGAGCCTACAAACCACCTTGACTTGGAGTCCATCCACTGGCTCGAAGACTACTTGGAAGACTTTAACAATACCGTCATCGTAGTATCCCACGATAGACACTTCCTGAATACAGTTTGTACTCATATCTGTGACATCGACTATGGTCGCATCCAGCTCTATGTCGGTAACTATGACTTCTGGTATATGTCTTCCCAGCTTGCTGCAAAGCAGTTGAAGGATGAAAAGAAGAGAAGGGAAGAGAAGATTGCAGAACTCAAGGAGTTTATCCAGCGCTTCAGCTCCAACGTTGCAAAGGCTAAGCAGGCAACAAGTAGAAAGAAGCTTATCGATAAACTCACCATCGATGACATCAAGCCGTCTTCACGCCGTTTCCCATATGTGGCATTCAAGCCTAACAGGGAAATTGGAAAGAATGTTCTTGAAATCAAGAACCTAAGTAAGACTATTGATGGCGAGAAGGTCCTCGATAATCTTTCCATCACCATCAATCCCGGCGAGAAGGTAGCCTTTGTCGGTCCTAACCACTACGCCAAGACAGTCCTTTTTCAGATTATCAGCGGAGAGATGGAGCCGGATGAAGGTTCTTACACATGGGGTGTAACAACTTCCCTCAGCTATTTCCCTAAAGATAACTCAAAGATGTTTGGACCAGGCGTCAACATGACAGAGTATCTTCAGGAGTTCAGCAAGGAAGATGATGACAACTATGTCAGATCCTTCTTGGGAAGAATGCTCTTCAGCGGTGACGAAGCTTTGAAGGATTGTGGTGTCCTCAGTGGAGGAGAGAGAGTCAGAGTCGTACTTGCAAAGATGATGCTTGAAGGTAATAACTGTCTTATCTTCGACGAGCCAACATCTCACTTGGATCTTGAATCTATTCAGGCTCTCAACAACGGACTAATGGAGTTTAAGGGTGTTGTTCTCTTCAACTCACACGACCATCAGTTTGTAGACTCTTTGGCTAACCGTATCATCGAGTTCACTCCAAAGGGAATCATCGACAAAATGGAGAGATTTGATGATTATCTTGTAGATGAAGACGTAAAGGCTAAGAGAGACAAGGCTTATGAAGGCCACAAAGGAGCAGTTGTAATCTAATGACAGTTGCTGTGGACATTGGAAACACGAATATTGTTGTTGCCGTAGAAAACAATGGAGAGTGGAACAAACCCTTCAGAGTTTTCACAGATACCAAGAAAACTGGTGACGAATACTATGTCATCTTCTCATCTCTCTTTGATGAAAGGGGAGTTGAAAGAGACAAAGTAGATAAGGTCATAATCTCATCGGTAGTCCCTTTCTTGACAAGAAGTATCGAGAAAAATATGAGAAGAATCTTCAAGATAGATCCTATCATGGTTTCTCATAGCGTTGAGAGCGGACTGGATAAAAGTACAATCCCACCTGAGCTTGGTGCTGACCTTTTGTGTAACATGGCTTATGGTCACCACCATTATAAAAATGGCCCTGTTATGATCATAGACTTCGGTACCGCTCTTACATTCAGTACAGTTTCAGCAAAGGGAGAGGTATTGGGTGTCGCCATTGCTCCTGGTCTTGTAACAGCAGTAAACGCTCTCTTTGGCTCCACAGCCCAGCTTCCTCAGGTAGAGCTTAAGGTTCCTGAGTCTGTTCTTGGCAGAGACAGTATGGAATCTATAAGAGCCGGTATCATGGAAGGATACTCAGGCCTCGTTGAGAAGATCATCGATAAGACAGAGAAAGAGCTTGGAGAGAGACTCCATGTTATGGCAACAGGGGGACTCAGCTCCACTATCTCTACTCTTATTAATAGACTTGATGAACTGGATCCTATTTTGACTCTTAAGGGTCTTGGTCTCATTGCTGAGCTTAACTAAAGAAATAGGCTGGTCTTGCGATCAGCCTAATTTCTTTTTGTATAGTAATGAATTAGAATACAAAGCTTCCGTTTTCCATTATCAAGACTTCTTCTCCACTGTAAGTAAGAGCAGTAATCTTCATATCAGAGCTACCAACCATAAAGTCAGTATGGACTAAGCTTTCGTTGCATCCAAAGTCCTTTGGATCCTTGTCCCCGATATGGAGGTTTGAAGTATATCCAGAGCCAAGTGCGATATGGCAGGAAGCGTTTTCATCGATGAGAATTGAACCGAACACCAAGCCTGTCTGAGATATTGCGCTCTTATCATCAACGAGAGCTATCTCTCCAAGTCTTGAGGAGCCTTCATCGATTTTCAGGTAGTCGTCCATAATCTTCTGTCCAACTTCTGCCTCTGCTTTGATACACTTTCCCTTCTCAAAGTAAAGCTTGACTCTCTCTGTATCCTTTCCCATGACGCTGACTGGTCTTGTGGTTGTGATATAGCCTTCAGCTGTATCTTTGTCAGGGGTGTTGAAAATCTCAATGGTTGGAAGGTTAGGGTAGAAGACTTCACCTTTGGTTGTGACTGATGAACATCCTTCAAACTTAGATTCCTTTCTGAATCCTACTCTAAAGTCTGTGACACCACTCTCAAAGTGAAGAGATTTGATTCCAAGACTGTTGATTCTTTCTATTCGAGCGTTGACTTTCTTATCTTCCTCTTTCCAATACTCAAGATAAGAAGGAGAGTCGATATGAAGAATGGAGGCAAGTATATCAGCCAAGTCTTCTTCTGTCTTATCTTCTCCAAGAACTGCCTTAGCCCACTTTGGGCCTGGAGCACAGCAGACGCACCATGCTATGTGAGTCTGCATATAGAGATTAGAAAGAGATTTCTGGGAGGCTCTATAAGCACGGGAGAGAGTCTGATACTTTTCATCATCAAGTTCTGGAAGATCTATTCTCTCGTCCCTACACTCGATTCTTACATTCTTGATGCTTACTCTCTTTCCTTCCTCCACATACTCTTTCATAAAGTCAGGGATAAAGCTAAGGTCGTCTCCTTCCTGATAGTAAGCCCTCTCCTTATCCAGGAGCATATCGGATACACGGATATTTACATACTTAGCGCCCATCTCATAGGCTTTGATAGCCATATTCTGGGCATAGAAATATGCATCCGGGGATACTACGATATTAAGGTATTCACCTTTCTTGAGGGAAACGCCGATATTCAAGACTAAATCTGAAAGCCTAGCTGCATAAAGTTTCTTATTCATCTTCGTCCTCGCTATCAATAAACCATCCACCGCTGTAGATGGTGATCTCTTCTCCATCCTTGTCGAGAGCTGTTATCACAGTGCTCTCTCTTCCGAGAGGCAGGGATAGAGACAATAGACAATCCACAGTATGAGGAATGTTGTCTTCTTCGACGGCTTCTCCCTTTGGTCCACCTACGGTGATAGAGATGGCCCTCATCCTGTCATATTCAGGATTAAGTGTTACATCTTCATCAAAAAGAGGAGATGAGATTTCCGAGAGAGTGACCATACTTGCTCTTCCTGAAAGTGGATCTTGCCTCAGATAGAGATCCATCAAGGCTTCCCCTTGTGGGTTGGAGGAGTACTCGACTATCTTTCCTCCATTAAACTTAATGGACATATTTCTGATGATCTTTCCCCATAGAACTATCGGCTTTGAGATATTGAGCCATCCAGTGAGGGATGTGGGATCAATAAGCCTATAGATATCAGAGGCGGTGATGGTAGGACAGAACACCCTCTTGGAGAGAGTCTCAATAAATGATGAGTGGAAAGAAGAACCCTTAAGGAAAGAGAACTCCAAGTCCGTTCCCTCGTCATCTGCGATTCGACACTTGTCCAGGCCGAGTCTATTGAAGAAATTCACAAGATATAAAAGTGAGTCCTCTTTATTCTTCAAATATGAAAGGTAATCATCTCGCTCAAGAGAGAGGATGTTATAAAGAATAGAAGAGGAACTACTTCCATACTCTTCGAGGCTCTCATCCCATTCCTTTGTTGGAAGGGGACAGGTTACAAAAGGAAGAGTAGGTGCGGGGTTATCCAAAGGATCAGAAAGAAGCTTAAAACGCTGTAGGTCTGAAGCTTCATACTCCTTGTCTCCCTCCAATTGGGGAAGGGAACGGAAAAGCGGAATATAGACAAAGCAAGTAGGAGCCTTTGTAAGAGGAGAAGAAGAAAGGTAATCATAGTTCTCAACGATTCTTCCTTTCTCTACTCTCTGGATATAGCTTCCGTTTCCGCTCTTAGCCTTGGCTTTCATTGCCAGAAGCTTTGCAAATTCTGCGTCCTCTTCTTCTGTGTTGATAGAGAGGACATCACCCGGTTTGATTTTCAACGCACATTCAATAACGGCGTCTGCATATTTATCAAATAGAATATCCATAATAATAAAGGCGGCCATTTGCCGCCCTCTTTAGTTTCTCCTACCGCGGTCCTTTTTTGTACCATGAAGCTTTACATAGTCCAAAGTTTTCTGGAATTCATTAAGAAATTCCCCTAAGTCTTCCTGGTAAACAATTACAGACTGTCTAAGAAACTTTCCGTCTACATCAGTTGGTCTTGATTCAACGATATTAAGATAAAGATCGCCATAGACGTTTTCTTTTACATTGAAAAAATAAGTTCTGTCGTTTTTGACTAGTTTTGTGGAAAAAACTTCTCCTCGCTCACCCATATAATGGCCCTCCGTATATTTTTAATGATAAGTATAAAGTGTTATTAGTGCAATAAGCCAAGGAATAGTTTAGTTATTCATCTATTTCTAGGAAAGTCTAAGAATAACTCAAGTTTAAATAAAAACATTTATGATTTGAAAGAATTTTAGAAAAAATACTAATGAAAGCAAAAGAATAGTTGCAGAGTCGCAAAACTTGTGAGAAAGTAAATGCAACAGAATAACCAAAGAGAGGAACTAAACTATGAAATATGATCGTACTTATAACTTTTCTGCTGGTCCTGCCATGATGCCAGAACCTGTATTGGAAGAAATCAGAGATGAGATGATGAACTATCGTGGAAGCGGTATGTGTGTCATGGAAATGAGCCACAGATCAAAAGTCTATCAGCAGATCATCGATGATGCAGAGAAAGATCTCAGAGATCTTATGGGTATCCCAGACAACTACAAGGTTCTCTTTATCCAGGGCGGTGCTACTCTCCAGTTCTCAATGATTCCTATGAACCTTATGAAGAATGGAAAGGCTGTCTATATCGAGACAGGTGCTTGGTCAAAGAAAGCTATCTCTGAAGCTAAGAAGTGTGGCGAAGTCATCGTAGCTGCTTCCAGCAAGGACAAGAACTTTACTTATGTCCCAGATTGCTCTGACTTGGACATCCCAGAAGATACAGACTACGTCTATATCTGTGAAAACGAAACAATCCATGGCGTTACATACAACAAGCTTCCTAACACAAAGGGACATATCCTGGTATCTGACCAGTCTTCTATGTTCTTGAGTAAGCCATGCAATGTCAGCGATTATGGCCTCATCTATGCAGGTGTCCAGAAGAACGTAGGACCAGCTGGTATGGTAGTCGTAATCATCAGAGAAGATCTAATCAGAGATGATTTGGATAACCTTCCAATCTACCTCCAGTATAAGACACATGCTGACAACGGAAGTATGTACAATACTCCAAACTGCTGGGCTATTTACTGCTGCGGCAAGGTCTTCAAGTATCTTAAGGATATGGGCGGACTTGAAGTAATGCATCAGAAGAACCTTGATAAGGCTAAGGTCATGTATGACTTCCTCGATTCTTCCAAGATGTTCACAGGAACAGTCGAGAAGGAATTCAGATCTCTCATGAACGTTCCATTTGTTACTGAGAGCAAGGAACTTGATGCAGAAGTCGTAGCTGCAACAAAGGCTGCTGGTTATGATAACCTTAAGGGACACAAGAGTGTAGGCGGTCTCAGAGCAAGTATCTATAACGCTATGCCTAAGGAAGGTGTCGAGGCTCTCGTTGACTTCTTGAAGAAGTTTGAGGCTGAACATAAATAATCCTTGTTTTGACGATATCGAATATGCGCTTCCCCTCGAAAGAGGGGATTTGTCGTCATAAAAGAGAAAAAGATTTTTATCGAGGCTTAAAAAGAAAAATGCCACCAAAGATTATTTGATGACATTTTTATATCAAAAACAAAAAAAATTAGCTCTTTATCAGAGCTTAAGCGACCGACGGGAATCGAACCCGCATCTTCAGCTTGGAAGGCTGAGGTAATAGCCATTATACCACAGTCGCATTACGTCAGAGATACTAGATGAATCGAGAAAATCTGTCAACAGCTTTCAGAAAAGTTCTTCTTCTCTTTTTGATTTTTTCTCTTCAAGCCTGAAAGAAAGCCTATGGATAGGGCAGGGACCATACAAGGAAAGAGCCTTGTAGTGTTCTTTTGTAGGATATCCCTTATGGTGTGCAAAACCATACTCCGGCCATTTCTTATCCGCTATATCCATGAGTCTATCCCTATGATTCTTTGCTAAGATTGATGCCGCCATAATCTCAGGTACCTTACTGTCTCCCTTTACGATTGCCTCCACTGGGCAATCTACGTCTGGTGTCTTATTGCCGTCACATAGAAGAATCGTGACATTATATCCTCTGTCTCTTATCTTCTCATAGCTTTTTTTCATTCCTAAGAGAGATGAGTTAAGAATGTTGATCTTGTCTATGGTCTTGTGGCTGATGGCGCTCACTGCCCAAGCTGTAGCTTTCTCTTTGATTATTATTTCAGCCTCCACTCTATCTTTCTCACTCATCTTCTTGGAGTCATTCAATATTTCCACAGGAAAATCAGGGGGAAGAATGACAGCGGCAGCCACCACAGGGCCAGCCAATGGGCCTCTTCCTGCTTCATCTGTTCCACAGACTACTTTTTCTTCATCAAATTGTTCAAACAGCTCTCTTTGCATATAATATAGAATTGTAATTAAAAGAGACCTCTTGTTAAATACAGGAGTAGAAGGAGAGCAGATGTTCCTCAAATCGCTTGAAATCAATGGATTCAAGAGTTTTGCCGATAAGACACATATAGATTTTTCAGATGGTATTACATCTCTATTGGGCCCTAATGGGTGTGGCAAATCAAATATAGTGGACTCAATCAAGTGGGTACTTGGTGAGCAATCCACCAAGACCCTTAGAGCCTCAAGGATGGATGATGTCATATTTGCAGGCACAGAGACCCGTAAGCCAAGAGAGATGGCTGAAGTCACTCTTACCATTGATAACGAAGACCATAACCTAATGACAGATGTTCCTGAGATTGTAATCAGGAGGCGTATCTATCGTAGCGGTGAAAGCGAATACTACATGAATGGTCAGAGATGCCTTTTGAAGAACATCAGAGAGCTCTTTATGGATACAGGGGTCGGTAAGAGTGCCTACTCAATCCTTGAACAGGGTAAGATTGACCAGATTCTCTCCAATAAGCCTGAAGACAGACGTTATATCTTCGAGGAAGCCGCAGGAATAAGCAGATATAAGGCAAAGTGCAATGAGGCTCAGAATAGAATTGAAAAGAGCCAGGAGAATATCAATCAGCTGGCTTCCACTGTAAACGAAGTAAAGCGTACCTATGAAAGAACGAGAGTCCAGGCAGCCAAAGCCATGAAGTGGCAGGAGCTGAAGGACAAGGCTTTCTATCTTGATGTTGATATCAAACTATCAAGAATAGATATGTTTCTCAAATTAAAAGAGAAAAGACTCCAGGATAGAGATGAAGCCAAGGCAAGAAAAGAAAAACTGGAAGCTGATCTCTCAACCTATGATGATGTGATTTCATCATCCAGCGGGGAAGTATCAGAGTATCAGGAGAAATCAAAGAAACTTGAAATAGCCATTGGTAAGGCCGAGGCTTTGGTAAGCAGTATCTCCGAGACAATATCTGCCTTTGAAGAAAGCTACAGACAGTACCTTGAGAAGCTCTCCTCCAGTGAAGCAAGATGCTCCCAGATTCAGAATGAAATAGACAGGACCAAGGCTGATGCGGAGGAGGCATCCTCTAACCTTGATGATTACATCGACCGACTGGAAGAGAAGGAAAAACAGCTTAAGTATACTGAAAACGCTCTTACTGAAACCCGCATTGAAATCGGAAGACTCAATAATGAGATAAAGAAGGCTGAAGAAAGCAACGCAGAGCTGGATAATGAACTCCAGGAGCTCTCAGAGGCTTTGAGAAACGTAATCGAGTCTTTGATACAGGAAGTTGATGAGAAGACAGGAACAGAGTACAGCGCAGAGAGAAGAGAGGAAGCCGAGTCATCATTCAGATCTGCTCTCTCTTCAATTCTCAATGACCTTAATCAACGCTCTTCCTTTGTTTCAAATCTACCTTCCGGCATTGATTACTCATCCCAGATAGCTTTAAAGGACTTCAATAGACTTAAGGACTCTATTTCTCGCTTGGAGTCCCTCTTCGACAGATACATCGACTCCATTCCTCCTGTAATCGATACTATTCTTTCCCCAGAGGGCTTGGTCTCCAAAAAGAGGGATATTGAGGAAAAGGAAACAGGAGCGAGAAATGTCATCACTGACAATAGACGTATCATAGAGGGGGCGAGGGTACAGATAGAGAGCAGGGAAAGCGATGTCATCTCCCTGCAGACAAATATTGCATCTCTTAAAGAGCACATCGGCTCATTGAGAGTCACTGTAGATAACCAGAAAGAGAATATAAGACGATATAACTCCCAAATTGTTCAGAGAGAATTGGACTTGGAAGACGAAAGAGCCAGCGTGGAGGTGGCAAGACGCCGTGTCCATGAAATGAACGACAAGATCAAGGACAAGGACCAAGAGAAAAAAGACAAAATAGAGGAAATCGGCAGACTCAATAAAGAACTGAGTGAAGTAAACTCACTTCTTGCAGAAAAGTATCAGAGCCTCGATAAAAAGAGACGAGAAAAAGACGAGTTATTGCAGGCTATCAATAAATGTGAGAGTGAATACACCTCCAACAATATGTATGCCGAGTCCATAGACAACGAAATGAAAAATATCTTTTCAAACTTTTTTGAGACCTATGCAAGAAACCTCAAGGAATTTGAAGATAGAATGCGAGACGATATGCCTGATGAAACGGAGATGAAGAAAGAACTTGAAGCCGTCAATCAGGAAATAAAGGCACTGGGCAACATCAACCACACTGCTAAGGATGAGTATGATCAGGCTGAAGACCAATATAAGTTCTACTCAAAGCAGCTTGAAGACTATGAGAACGCCAAGAAAGACATGGAAAGCGTCTTAAATGAAATCCTGGATAAATCCAAGACTATGTTCCTCAAGTCTTATAAAGAGATTGGTGATAACTTTCAGGCTATGTTCAAGCGTCTCTTTGGTGGCGGCAGGGCTGAGCTTAGCCTCTCTGATCCTGATGATGTGCTTAATTCCGGTATCGAGATTCTTGCCCAGCCACCAGGAAAGAACATGAGCACACTTTCCCTTCTTTCAGGTGGAGAGAGGAGTATGACTGCCGTTGCTCTTCTTTTCGCCACATATCAAGTAAAACCATCTCCTTTCTGTATCCTTGACGAGATTGACGCCGCTCTGGACGATAGAAACATCGGGTACTTCTTGGATGTTTTGCAGGATTTTGCCAGAGACAGCCAGTTTATCATCATCACCCATAACACCCACACTGTTACAGGTGGAAACAGTATGCTTGGTGTCTCTCAGATGGAACCTGGTGTATCTACAGCCGTGGGATACAGAATCGCTTCTATCTCAGGTCAGCCTAGAATTATCAACGATGAAGGCGAAAGTGTTGAGTTTGATGAGGAGGGTAGGAGAAAAGAGTGATTTCACTCTTATCTTGTACGTTGACCAACATCACTGTTTTACTGTATAAGAATTACTTGGAGTTTATTGTTCGGAAGACGAAATGTTTGACAGTATTAGTAGTAAGTTCACAGGAATAATGAGAAGTCTTTCAGGAAAGGGAAAGATTTCTGAAAAGAACATTAGAGATGCAGTAGAAGAGATCAAGGAAGCACTCCTTGATGCAGATGTTAATCTAAGAGTTGTCAGACGTTTTGTTAACTCAACCATTGATGAAGCTTTGGGAGAGAAAGTCCTAAACTCAGTTAATCCTGGCCAGCAGTTTACAAAGATTGTCTATGACAAGATGGTTGCTCTTCTTGGCTCCAGCGAAGATGAAACAAAGCTGAAGCTGAAAGGAAAAGATGCAACTACTGTCATATTGATGATGGGTCTTCAGGGGTCAGGTAAAACAACAGCATCCCACAAGCTTGCATATAGACTGAAGAAAGAAGGCAGAAAGGTAATGATGGTTGCAGCAGACCTTGTACGTCCTGCCGCCATTACACAGCTTCAGGTTCTCGGTGAAAAGGTTGGCGTTCCAGTCTTTGTCCTCCCAGGAGAGAAAGATCCTGCTAAGGTAGCTGAAAGAGCTATCGAGAGAGCAAAGAGGGAGATGTTCGATACTGTCATCATCGATACCTCCGGTCGTATGCACCTTGATCAGGATCTTATGGAAGAGATACAGAGAGTAGCCAAAGTATCTCGTCCTGATGAATGCCTCTTCGTTGCTGACGCAATGACAGGTCAGAGTGCCGTAGACATCGCCAAGGAATTTGATGAGAAAGTTGGAATTACCGGTGTAATTCTTACAAAGTTCGATTCTGATACCCGCGGTGGTGCCGCTCTCTCTCTTAGAAGTGTCGTAGGTAAGCCTATCAAATTCATCGGTGTAGGTGAAAAGATGGAAGACCTGGATCCATTCTACCCGGAGAGAATAGCTTCAAGAATCCTTGGAATGGGTGACGTAGTATCACTTGTTGAAAAGGCTCAGGAAGCATTTGACCAGAAAGAAGCTGAAAAGCTCCAGAAGAAAATGGAGAAAAATACCTTTGATCTCCAGGATTATTTGGATCAGCTTGAAAACATGAATAAGATGGGTAGTGTTGACAAGCTTATCGAGATGATTCCAGGAGCCAAGGGAAACATTTCTGAAGATGACATAAATCTTAAGGAATTGGAAAAAGAAAAGGCTATAATCAGGTCAATGACTAAGTTTGAGAGATCAAACTATAGAGTCATCGGACCATCCAGGAGAAAGAGAATCGCCAAAGGCAGCGGAACTAGCGTTGCTGAGGTGAATCGCCTTCTCAAGAAGTTTGAGAAGAGTAAGCTGATGATGAAGAAGCTTGCTGGAAATAAGAAATTACAGGCTCAGATGATGAAGCAGTTTGGCATGTGAGCCTTCATGTAGTATAAGGAGAACAACCGTGAGCACAACAATGAGACTCAAGAGAATGGGCACAAAGAAGAGACCTTATTACAGGATCGTAGTGCAGGACAACAGAATCGCAACATCCTCCAAGACAATTGACGAGGTTGGATCATACCGCCCCGTAGAGAGCGAAAATCAGGTCACAATTGATGACGCAAAAGTCAAGGCATGGATTTCTAAGGGTGTTGTCGTTACACCTACAGTCAAGAGCCTTCTCAATGGAAAGGGAATTTCACTCGACAGAACACAGGGCTGATTAATCCCTGGAAGGAGTCGAGATGGAAAAGGAATTAGTAGAGTTTGTGGTCAAGAGCCTGGTAGATGCTCCCGATGAGGTGAGTGTCAACGTTATCGAAGGCGAAAAGTCTACAATTCTTGAACTGAAAGTAGCTCAGGAGGATGTAGGCAAGGTGATCGGCAAGCAGGGACGTATTGCAAAGGCAATCAGGACTATCCTTTCTGCATCTGCAACTCGCGACGGTAAGCGCGCCACTTTGGAGATTCTTGACTAATGAAAGCATTGCTCCTTGCATCGGCAAAAGTAGGTAAGACTCATGGAGTTGACGGCTATTTAAGGATTTACTCTCTCTCTGGAGAGTACAAGCACCTTAAGAAGCTTACTTCTTGTAAGTTGACTACCAAAGATGGCAGGGAGCTTTGTCTTGATGTTGATTCTGTAAGAACCGACGGCGAACTCTTTCTAATGCGTTTCAAAGATTATTTGACTCCAGAAAAAGCAAGAGCACTTTCACAGTCTATCATCTACATTCCTCGTGAAGCCGCTCCAAAACTAAAGAAAGGTGAATACTATGTAGCCGATCTCTATGGAATGGAAGTTTTGGTTGATGGCAAGAGAGTAGGGTTGGTGGAAGATACAATCGAGGGAGCTCAAGCCTTGATGCTTTCTGTCAGAAAAGACAGTGATGGAAAACTATACTTGGTGCCTAATCTTCCTGTCTATGTCAGCTCCATCGATATTGATGGCAATACATTGGTGCTGGAAGCGCCGTATTTGTTGGAATAGAGATGAAGATTACTATTTTTACTCTTTTTCCTGAAATGGTAGAGCCTTTTTTCAAATCTTCTATTATGAAGAGAGCAGTTGAAAAAGGGCTTATACAATATAAAATCATTAATTTTCGTTCCTATGCATCTGGAGTCCACAAGAAGGCTGATGATGAACCTTTCGGTGGAGGAGCTGGTATGGTGATTATGCCGGAACCGTTATCAAAGGCCTTGGATGACAATGGTGCGAAGGGAAAGAGGGTGGTTTTCCCCACTCCAAGTGGCAGAGAGTTCTCTGAAGAATATGCTTTGGATTTGTCTAAAGAGGAAGAACTCTATTTTATCTGTGGTCACTATGAAGGAATTGACCAGAGGGTGATAGATGAGTATGTAACCGATGAAATCACCATAGGAGACTATGTGCTCTCATCAGGTGAGACATCTACTATTGTTATCGTAGATGCACTATTTAGATTGATCGAAGGAGTCATAACAAGCGAGAGTCTTGAAGATGAGAGTTTTAATTCAGGACTTTTGGAATATCCTCAATATACTAGGCCTGCAACCTATTGCAATAAAAATGTGCCTAGTGTATTATTATCGGGCAATCACCGCCATATTACCGAATGGCGCGATTGTAAACGGCTGGAAAAAACACTGCTCAACCGGCCAGATCTGCTCTCGCATGCCTCTCTCAGCATAAAGGAGCGACAGAATTTATTGAAAATATTTAGTAAAGTAGAGGACGATGATTATGGACATCATTAGAGCGATTGAAGCTAAGCAGATCAAAGAGAATGCTGAAAATTTCAGCGTTGGTGATACAGTTAAGGTTTTCTTCAAGATTGTTGAAGGAACAACAGAAAGAGTACAGGCTTTTGAAGGCATCGTAATTGCAAAGAACAACGGCGGCATCAGAAGAACTTTTACAGTCAGAAAGATCAGCTATGGTGTTGGTGTTGAGAGAATTTTCCCATTGCACTCCCCAAGAATCGAAAAGATTGAGGTTATCAGAAGAGGACGTGTCAGAAGAGCAAAGCTCTACTACCTCCGCTCAAGAGTTGGAAAGGCTGCAAAGGTCAAGGAACTCATTGTCAGAAAGAACGGCTGAGTCTAGTTCTTTTATGTGTTGCCCTTCGCTATTTGATGGTGAAGGGTTTTATTATTGAAAATGAAAGATTGAAAAGGTTACATGAAAAATATGTGTTTTTTTACTTATTTCTGTAACTTTCTCTCTCTTTATTGTTTTCTCTGTTAGACTACACAAAAACTACACCGTATTTAGGGGCTAAAATGCAAAAATCGATTAGAATTTCGTTTCACGTTTTTTGCTTTATGTGCCATAATCGTTGAAGGATAGTGTAAAATCTACCTTGATTGCAGTGGACCTCTGTAATCGAGTTGTTTCTTCCGATTTGGGGGATTAGGGATTGTTGAGGCATTTACAGTTTGTACTTGTCTCTGCTCGGCTAGAGAAATCTGGCAGAGTCGTTAAAGAAAAAAAACATTAAGAGTTTCCATGGAAATGGAAAATAAGGATTGCGACAAATGAAAAGAAAGAGTTATGGAAAGTGGGCTATCGTAGCACTTCTCGTCGTTGCTGTACTCTTCAGCTTTACTGTCTGCAGTAAGAAAGCTGACACAACTACAACAACTACTACTACTGCTACAACCGCTCCAGCTACCACTGCTCCAGTCACAACAGCTCCAGCTCAGGAAGAAAAGAAGACTGAGACTCCTGTAGTGGCTGCACCGGAACCGGCTCCAGTTGTTGAGCCAGTTGTAGAACCTGTTGTAGAGACCCCTAAGGCAGAGGAGCCGGCAGTTGTCGAGACTCCAGTCGTCGTAGAGGAACCTGTAGTGGTCGAGGAACCAGTTGCAGAAGCACCTGCAGTTGAAGTACCTGTATTTTCTACAATAATCAGCGCTTATGGATTGTCTGCAAACGTTGTTGCATACTCCGATCACGCTGAAGTAACAGTTCCAGCTGGAACAACTGCAAATGATCTTCAGATGATTGCAAGCGCTTTGGTAAAGGCATATCCAGAAGCCGCTGCAGTTACATATTCTTTTGACGGCGATAAGCTCAACCTCAGCTACCCAGCACAGGCCGATGCCGTTATCGTGGCAGTTGTCGCTCAGTTAGAAAGTGACATCAAGTGGGCAGCAGACCAGATTTTCGGAACAACAGTTAAGGCTGAAGTTGTCGAGGAACCAGCTGTTGAAACACCAGTTGTCGTTGAAGAAGAACCTGTTGCAGAAGATAAGTCCTTCACAGTTAAGGAAAACGGTGAAGTCGTAGCATGGTATAGCTACAGAGGACTTGCTGAAGCTAAGGTTGAAATGACAGATACAGAAGCTGTCATCACATATCCAGCTGAATATATCTACAAGTCTGATATCGATCAGTGCGTTGCTGTTGCAGCAGAGCTTTTCCCACAGTACGTAGCATACGTTACATATTCCGTACCTGAGGAAGGAACTCTCGTAATCAACTACCCAGCAATCAGCACATTCGAGAAGGTATCTATCCTTGGTTATCTTAATGATACAGTTACAACATACATCGACGGTGTATTTGCTGAAATGTTCAAGGCTGAAGAGCCAGCTCCAGAAGTCGTTGAAGAAGCTCCAGTTGAAGAGACACCAGTTGTTGTTCCTGTATTCTCAACAATCATCTCTACTCACGGCATGAGTGCTAACGTTGTTGCTTACAGCGACTATGCAGAGATCACAGTTCCTACTGGAACAACAAAGGCTGACGTCGACTACGTCGCAGCAGCACTTGTTAAGGCTTACCCAATTGCAGCAGCTTGCCAGTATGCATTCGACGGTTCAGTTGTAACAGTCACATACCCAGCTCAGAGCGACGCATTCGTAGTAGCAGCAGTCAAGCAGCTCGAAAGCGATGCTAAGTGGGCAGCAGACCTGCTCCTCGGACCAGAGGTTGCTAAGGCAGAAGAGAAGGCCCCAGAAGTTGTTGAAGAAACTCCAGTTGTTGTTCCTGTATTCTCAACAATCATCTCTACACATGGCATGAGCGCAAACGTTGTTGCTTACAGCGACTATGCAGAAATCACAGTTCCTGCTGGAACAACTAAGGCTGACGTCGACTACGTCGCAGCAGCACTTGTTAAGGCTTACCCA
>JALFYG010000059.1 GCA_022784805.1 Spirochaetales bacterium | reverse complement strand
ATTTCTTCAACTACTGGTTCTTCCACAACAATTTCTTCGTCAACTGGCTCCTCGACTGGAGCAAAGAGCTTAGCCTCATATTCTTCGATGTCTGCCTTATATGTTGGGAGATAAGCTTTTACATCTTCTGTCTCTGGATATGTAAGGCCGAAGCCATCTGGGATGAACTCGATAGCTGTATTGAGCATCAGGAGATCGCCATACTTCTCGACTTCATAGAGCACAAAGCCTCTGATGTCAGCCTCTGTCAAAAGTCCCTTTGTAGCGGATGTAGATGTGAGAGTTCCTGGAATCCAGCTGTTGTTGACTGTGTAGCCGAATACCTCAAAGTCTACTGTCTCTGGGACAACTTCTTCTACTATTGGTTCTGGTGCTGGTTCTTCTATAACGATCTCTTCAACAACTATCTCTTCGACGATAGGCTCTTCAATTACTTCTGGTTCTACTTCAACAGGAGTAATAAGAGCAACATATTCCTCAATGTCTGATTTAAAGTAAGGCATCAGGATTTCTGGATCTATAAATGGTGGGTATTCAATCTTTATTGTTCCCACGTTAGCTGTAATCTTCATTACAGTCTCTTCATCCATAAGGCTGACATATTTATCTGCCTCATACCTTACGAAATCCACAACAGCATCAACGGAGAAGTTGTCTTTTTCTGTTGAAGTTGAGACAAATACGCCATCAGCCCAGCTATTAAGGACAGTGACACCACATACTTCAAAGGATACTGATCCCGTTGTATATTCCGGTTCATTCTCAACAACGATGTCCTTTACAGGCTCTTCAATGACAGGAACTACTGGTTCTTTTACTTCTTCTACTACTGGTTCTTCTATAATAGGTGTTTCTTCTTTTACAACAGTCTCAGGTTTCTTCTCTTCTGTCTTCACTTCTGTAACTACAGGAGAAGGCTGAACTGTAACCTGAGATTCTGGTGTTTTATCTTTTTTACCCAAAGAAACGCAGAGAATAATGATTAGTACTACTATTGCCAGTGTCACGCCACCGGTGATTCTCCTAGCTTTATCTGACCAATTTGTTCTATTTTTATTTCCCATACTTCAACCTCACTTGGATTCATCAGCCTTCTTGGCTGCATTGTATTTCTCAATAAGAGAATCCAGGTATTTCTGATCCACTTCTATTTTTTCTTCATGAAGTCTCTCAGTTTTTCTCAATCCTTCAAATACGGTTCCATCGACTTTATTTCTAATGTAAGCGTATTCATCGGCTGCTCTTTCAAGGGATTCTGCAACTAAATAGTTGTAGTTAATCTTTTCTTCAAGTTCAGCCAACTCTTTGATCATGGAGTCTTTTTCTTCATTTAAGCGAATAACGGTTTCTTCCGTTGCTTTTTTAGGAATTGAGAACTTATCAAGTTTTCTTTCAAGATTATCTTTCCTTCTTTGAAGTTTTACATTCTCCTTGATTCTAATGTCAGCTCCTCTTGCAGCAGTCTTTGCGTATCTTGAAAGATATGCAACAGAGAACCCTTTTGTTTTCTTTCCTTCGTCTTCACCATTTTTGATAATGACAAAACCATTTCCATCATCTTCCGACTCATCGTCGTCATCTTCTGGATCTTCTTTGTCTTCTACTTCATCGTCACTATCATCATCTGACTCAGGCTCTTCGGTCTCAGCTACTGGTTCTAGCTCCGGTTCTGGTTCTGGTTCTGGTTCTGGTTCTTGTTCTGGTTCTGGTTCTGGTTCTGGCTCTGGTTCTGGCTCTGGTTCTGGAGCTGATTCCGGCTCAGAAATAGGTTCAGATGCAACAGTTTCTTCTTCATCAACTATAGATGAAGGTTCCTCTGCTTTTTCTGTTCTGCCACGAATTGTGTCAAATAGCCATAAGACTCCAGATCCAATGTACCATAAAGGATCTTTAAAAGTTTTCTTAGGCTCTGGTTCTTTCTTTTCTTCCAAAGTTTTTTTAGCTTCAGAGAGAACAACTACATTGGCTTTCTTGGCTTCCTCAATTCTCTTCCTATTTATTTCTTCAAAATCTGTATTGTCTATTCTCTTTACAGATTCGTCTTGTTTCTTTGATGGCTTAGGAGGATTCTTTCTTTTTGCTCGAGTCTCTCTTCTGACATTGCGTTCTACAGACTTTAGCTTAACCTTCTTGTTACTCATTGGCTAACCTCTGGAATTAGATTTTTGGCAATATGATTTTATGCGGAAAACCAAAATTACCCCATTTTTTCTAGAATAAATACATTTGGGGTGTTTTTCCACAAAAAGTTATACTTATTTTTCGTCGTATTAGTGAGTTACGGTAACTATTTCCCCTTCTTTTCCCAAGAGAAAAGAAGAGAGTCTATCCCTTCCGCCAAGAAATGACAGAAAGACTGCTTCAACGATTCCGCTGTTCTCAAGAATGATGGCATAAGGAAGATGATATTCCTTCAATAGAGAGCTTACTTTTCTCACTCCATCCTTAAACTGGATCTCATCATCCCTATTAGATTTCCTGAATACAGCACTTTTCAAAGCGCTCTCAGGAATGTGTAAAGCAAGAGGATCTTCTGACACATCAGAGACCTTTAAGCCAAGAGGGAGAATTGTACTGTCACCTCGATACGGAGAGATAAAAGATGAAGGGACGGCAAAGAATTCGATTCTATCTTTGAAATATCTTATTACTATATTTCCAAGCTCTGTCCTGCCGCTCTTTCTCTCTGCTCCATTGAGTATTTCATTAACGAGTCCTCTTTTTACTCTCTCTGTATTTCCTACCACTGATAGAGCAGAAAAGATGGCCTTCTCCCTATCCCAAGGGAAGGACGATAGGAGGGAATCAGAGGAAATTGTAACACGATAAGAGCCATAGACTTTAACTTCCACACTCTTTGAAGGGAAGGCTGCAACATTGGATGCAATTGAAGAGATAAGCCTCTTTTGCTTTAGAGTGATGGAAGGAAGGATATTCTTTCGAATCCAGTTTCTCTTATAGTTCTCATCGCTATTGGTGGAGTCTTCAGACCATTTCAATCCAGATTCTCTGACTTTTTTCTTTATCTCCTTCTTTTCCAGGTTCAAAAGAGGACGACGGATATGACCTTCTACTTCCCTTATTCCTCCATAAGTCCAGAAAGGAGATGAGGACATCATCCTCATGATCAGAGTCTCTGTCTGATCATCTTGGTGATGAGCTGTCAAAATCCAGTCATAGCCATTTTCTTTTCTGAAATTTTCCAAGGCTGAATATCTGAGGTTCCTTGCTGCGGCTTCGGTTCCGCAATCCTTTTCAAGTGCGTACCTGGTCACAGCTCCGTCTCCCAGTTTGATTACATAGAATGGAATCCCGAGCTTTCTTGTATTCTTTTTATTAAGGTCAATCTCCCGATCAAGCTCATCTCTTCCCCTGATACCGTGGTCTACATAGACGGCAGCTGATCTCTTTCTTTCTTCCTCACTCATGAAGGCAATAAGAGCAAGAGAGTCGATACCCCCGGAGAAAGCAATGACAAATCTGTCGTTTTGGGGGAGATTAAGGGTGAAAGGAGTTTGCCTTTTGGAGGATTTCATTTATTGGCTTTCCTTCAAGAATATCCAGGACTGCTTCTGCTGCCATATCTGTAGCCTTGTCCACAAGAAGTGCATCTGAGGGTGAGAAACGTGAAAGAACATGGTCTGGTACGGTAATTCCTTCCTCAGGATGACCGATTCCAATATATACATGAATGAAATCTTCACCCCAATATTCAATGATGGACTTTAAGCCATTGTGGCCTGCACTGCCACCCTTGAGGCGGATTCTAAGCTTTCCTGGAGGAAGATCCATTTGGTCGCAAATGACAATGAGCTTGTCACCCTCGTGGAGACAGGAGGGAATAATCTCACCAGATCTATTCATATAAGTGAGGGGCTCTACCAGAATATCATTACCGTCGTTTATTCTTGCGCTCTTAAATGAGCGAAGGCAGCGCTTTTTGAGTTTAACCTCTTTCTGCGCTGCCATCTTTTCGACAGTCATAAAACCGACATTATGTCGTGTTCCATCATATTCCGGCCCCGGATTTCCAAGACCGAATACAAACATACTAGTCTTATGCTGTCGGTGTTGAAGCGTCTGCTTCAGTCTCTTCTTCTACTGGAGCATCTTCCTTAACCATCTTAACAGAAGCGATAGCCATGTCAGGATCATCAAGAAGCTTGATAACATCTGCAACTACGAGATCTTTGACTCTGAATGCTTCGTTTAGGCCGAGAGAAGAGATATCTGCAACAATTGATTCTGGGAGGTGTCTTGGGAAACACTCGATTTCAACTTCATGCACAACCTGCTCCAAAACACCACCGTCTCTTACGCCGGCTGGAGTTCCTGTGAGCTCAACTCTGACTTTTGTTCTCAAGAGCTGACCGAATGTGACCTCGAAGAAGTCGACATGCTGAATGCAGTTCTTCAAAAGATTTTCCTGAACATCCTTAACGAAGACCTTTCTTTCTTCGCCATCTGCAAGCTTAAGAGTGATGAGAGTAGTTTCTGTGAACTCGTTTCTCTTCATTCTGAATTCTTTTGCATCAAGTGTGACAAAGAGTGGTTCTACACCCTTCTTTCCGTAGACAACTGCTGGGATTCTGCCGCTTCTTACGACTCTTCTTGAACCAGCTGAACCGAAGTCTTCAGTTCTTCTAAGAGCTGAAAGTACCTTTTCGTCTGCCATTTTAGTTCTCCTTAACTCTCACGGGTTATTGTCCCGTTACCATTTATCGCCACAAGGCGCCTTTGAAATGTTACATTGGAGAGGAAGAAAAGTAAAGGTGTTGAAAGAAATAATCCAGGGCCGTGCAGAATCGAACTGCAATATGAAGAATCAAAATCTCCTGCCTTAACCGTTGGGCTACGGCCCTAAGACGAGAATGAGACTAACAGAAATCTCATCTCTAGTCCATCACAATAATTCTCTTGAGCCCAGAAATTCTTTTTTATTTGTTTTTATTTCCATTTCTGACAATACAAACCACACGCTTCCGCTGCCGCTGAGTGAAGCATAGTCTGAGGGAGAAAGAAGAGAATCAATGGACTCAAGCATGGCTTTTCCTTCCAATAATTCAAAATCATTTGGGAAAGATTCCCTCGTCAAGGGAAAAGAAAGATGTGGAAGGGGTGTGTATAAAACTTCTCGACTATCCAGCTTTTCGTAAGCTTCTTTTGTTGAAACACCGCTTCCTACAGCCCTGAAAAGGGAGATGTATTTATAAGGAAGAGAATATATTTCAGGTTTAACGATATCCCCAATCCCACTAACGCGGGCAAGGTTGGTGTCAGAAACAAAGAAAGGAACGTCTGCACCCACAGATGCAGAGAGCTTGATCAGATCTTCTTTATCCAAAGCTTTTAAGTGTCTATTGAGAAAGAGAAGAACCGATGCCGCGTCTGAGCTGCCTCCTCCAAGGCCTGCTTGATCTGGGATCTGCTTATTTATATTAATAGAGAGGGAGAAATCGAGCCCCGTATTCTCTCTATATACTCTTGCAGCTTTCTCCATAATGTCTACTTTGCCTTTTGGAAGATAGCTCTCATTCCCTTTGATCTTTACGCTGTATTCCCCATTCTCCAGGGAGAGTGTCAATTCATCATAAAAGGGAATTCTGAGAAAATAAGAGTCGATGTTATGGTAGCCATCGCTTCTTTTCTCCCCAACCTTCAGTCCTATATTTACTTTGGCATAAGCCCTTACTGTCTCTTTCATAGTTCTCTAGTAGGTTACCATAGAAATATCAGACAAAGGAACTCTTCATTCTTTTGGCAATACCGATATTTTTAAGTAGCCTTTTATTTACTATTATTTTATTATTTAATTATGGCAGCCAAAGCAATCATCTTCGACAAAGACGGTACACTTTTTCCATACTCCCTTTGGTATAAACCAACCAAGAATTTTCTATTGAAAGAGATGCCACTCTCCAAGCCGAATGATTCTAAAAAAGAAGAGTGCATTGATGCGTTTTCAAGGGTAATCGGCTTTGACAAAGATGGTAAGATTATAGAAGACGGCCTCTTTTTAAAGAGAAACTATGTCTCTTCTTTCTTCTCATTGGTAAAGATTACTTTGAAGTACCATCTTAATCCTTTTAAGAGTGCAAAAGGCTTTTTGAAAATAAGAAACAGGTGCCGCTATGGATATAAAGAAGAGTTGAAGAATTATGATTTCTCTTCCTTGAGAAAGCTCCTTGGAAACCTAATTAAAGCTGGTTCCAAGCTTGCCATCTTCACCAATGACACAAAAGAGTCTTTGGATATTTTTCTTTCTGTGTTTGGAAAAGAATACTTCTCATATTCAATAGATCATTCATCACTACACACTAAACCAGACCCAAGGACTATCAAGGACTTCTCCTCTTTCTCCGGAATAGAGATCAAAGACATGATGATAGTTTCAGATAATATTAAAGACTTGAAAATGGCCAAGAAAGCAGGAGTAGGCACGATAGTTGCAATACAAGGGACAAGGGAAAGAAAGGAACTTGAAAAATGGGCTGACTACATTTTTCCAGATGTAATGACAGCCCTCACCTTCTTTATCTCCTGACAGTCCTTGTCTGGGCCCCGCACTTAGGACAGAAGACTTTTCCGTCTGTGATGTGGAAGCCACATCTTGGGCAGTCATATTCTCCGATTTCCTCTTCCTTCTCCTCTTCCACGATAACCTCTTCCTGTGGAACAAGGGTTTCCTGTACCGTATTCTGATACTGGCCATTTGCCATTGCATTTCTCTTTGCCATATATGCAGCTACATCTATGCCTTCCTTTGTAAAGAGCTTACGGCGTATATAGTAGTAATAGAGAATAGAAGCAAGGATGAGGATGGAGATCACTGATGATATGGTGAACACAGTGTTTCCAGTTGTAAAAGAGAGATAGAATGTATATCCGTTGTCTATTATCTGAAGAAGTAACAGAGCAAATATTGCATAAAGACCCCTCTTCCTAAATACCAAGAGTCCTCTGAAGGCAGCCATGATCAACACAAGGTACACTATTGTTGTGGCCAAAGATATCCAATCCCAAACCAGAGCTCCTTCTTTTGAGATGGATGAGACGATTGTAATCAGGGAATATATATTCAAAAACAAATCCATTGGAAGAACCACGGCAGCGTAAATTCTATGGAACTTCAAAGGAGTGTTTTTTGGGTCAGTGTAATTCTTCATAAGAAAAAGATAACGCCCCAAGTGGGTATTGTCCACAATGGGGCATCAATAATTAAAGAGAGCTCAGCTGGGCTGTACTCTCATAAACTTCTTCTTTCCTGCCTTGAGCATGAAGTCGCCATCGCTGTCTGCATCAGAGAGAGTGAAGACGGTCTTAGGATCAGAAATCTTCTTTCCGTTTACCTCTGCTCCCCCCTGGACAACGAGTCTTCTTGCGTCTCCGTTACTCTGAGTGAGACCACTCTTTGTAAAGAGGTCCAAGACTCCGATTCCGTTTTCAAAGAGAGCCTTGTCAAGCTGGACGGTAGGAACGTTTTCCTTGTTTCCATCACCCTTTGAGAAAAGGTGTGCTGCAGCATCCCTTGCCTTCTCAGCTTCCTCTTCCCCATGAATAATCTTTGTAATTTCATAGGCAAGTCTGGCCTTGGCATCGTTGATGTTTCTATTTGGATCCTCATATTCCTTGATTTCATCAAGAGGCATGAAGGTAAAGAGCTTCATGAACTTGATTGCATCTGGGTCAGAAACGTTTCTCCAATACTGATAGAAATCATAAGGAGAATAGAGAGTCGGATCCAAAAATACTGCGCCCTTCTCACTCTTTCCCATCTTCTTGCCGTCAGCACGCATGATGAGATTGAAAGTAAGGCCGAAGCATTCTTCGCCACCCATTCTCTGAATAAGGTCGATACCTGCAACAATGTTGCCCCATTGATCTGCTCCACCGATCTGAAGTCTTGTTCCAAACTTCTCGTTAAGCATGTGGAAGTCATAGGACTGCAAGAGCTGATAGTTGAACTCGATAAATGAGAGTCCTCTCTCAAGTCTCTGCTTTACGCCTTCAAAAGTGAGCATTCTGTTGACGGAGAAATACTTTCCAACATCCCTGAGGAACTGGATGTAGTTCAAGTCGACAAGCCAATCAGCATTGTTTGCAATGATTGCCTTTCCATATCCCTCTGGAGGGTTCTCGGAGAAATCTACGACCTTTGAAAGCTGCTTTGCAATGTTCTGGGCATTCTTATTGATTTCTTCGATAGGAAGAATCTTTCTCATCTCTGTCTTGCCGGAAGGGTCTCCGATAAGACCAGTGCCTCCACCGACAAGAGCCACAGGACGATGTCCATACTTCTGAAGGTGGTGCATTGCAAAGAAAGGAACAATGTGACCTACATGCAAGGAAGGACCGGTCGGGTCTGTACCACAGTAAAATGATACAGACTCTTTATCCATCAAGTCAGATAAGCCATCCCAGTTGGTGCAGTCTTTAATAAAGCCTCTGTCGATAAGTGTCTGGAGTGCCTTGTTCATCAAACTCTCCTATAGTTCTTCATTGCGTCTTTGATAAATGTGACAAGATTGTCCACAGCGACTCTTTCCTGCTTCATGGAATCACGGAATCTTACAGTTACTGTATGATCCTGGAGTGTCTGATAGTCAACTGTTACGCAGTAAGGAGTACCGATTTCATCCTGTCTTCTGTATCTTCTTCCAACAGCACCTGACTGATCGAAGAATGTGTTGAACTCGCCTCTGAGAGAGTGCTCGAGATTTGAAGCATACTCTCCAAGGCCATCCTTCTTGACAAGAGGAAGGACTGCAACCTTGATAGGAGCGATTGCTGGATGGAAGTGCATTACAGTTCTTACATCGCCTTCTGGTGTAGGCTCTTCGTCATATGCGTCAGATAGAACCATAAGAACGTTTCTTGTAAGACCAGCAGATGTTTCGACGACATATGGGATATATCTCTCATTTGTCTCTGGATCAAGATATGTGAGATCCTTGCCGCTGAACTTAGTATGCTGACCAAGGTCATAGTCAGTTCTGGAGTGTACACCCTCCAATTCCTGCCATCCCATTGGGAAGAGGAACTGAATGTCATAAGCATCCTTGGCGTAGAATGCAAGCTCATCTGGTCCATGCTGATGCCATCTGAGATGGTCAGCTCTGATACCCATCTTGTCATAGAACTTCATTCTCTCTTCTCTCCAGTATGGGAACCACTCTTCATCTGTGCCTGGCTTACAGAAGAACTGCATTTCCATCTGCTCGAACTCGCAGGAACGGAAGATGAAGTTCTTTGTTGTGATTTCGTTTCTGAAGGACTTACCCACCTGAGCAATACCAAATGGAATCTTGACACGGGAAGACTGGAGAACGTTCTTGTAGTCTACATAGATTCCCTGAGCTGTTTCAGGTCTAAGGTAAACTACAGATGCAGCGTCTCTGTTTGCACCGATGTGTGTCTCGAACATAAGGTTGAAGTTTCTTGGCTCTGTGAATGTTCCCTTGTTTCCACATACAGGACATGGAGCGTTAAGGTCAATCTGGTCAGCGCGGAAACGAGACTTACATACCTTACAGTCAACCATTGGGTCTGTGAAGTTGGAGACGTGGCCGCTGGCTTCCCAAACACGTGGGTGCATCAAGATGGAGGCATCCAAGCCTACGATGTTGTCATGCATTCTTGTCATTTCCTTCCACCAGAAGTCACGGATGTTATTCTTAAGTTCCACACCCATTGGACCGTAGTCATAAGCACCATTGAGTCCACCATAGATCTCGGAAGACTGGAAGATAAAACCTCTACGTCTGCAGAGAGATATAATTTTGTCCATTGTAACTACATCAGCCATAGTTTAATTCTCCTTAAAGTTTTTGATTGCCCTTGCCAATCTTCTTTCTGTTTCATCAAGACCCAAAAGTCTGATGGAGTCAAAGAGAGGGAGGGATACTGTGGAATTGGTTATTGCAACACGGATCGGCTGGAATACGCCATTGATCTTGATTGCAAGATCTTTTGAAAGATTAACCAACTCTTCTTCGATTTCTGCCTCTGCCTTTCCTTCCTTAAGGCGTGAAATAAGGATTTCACTTCCTGTCTCCAGAGCTTTGAGAGTGCTCTCTTCATCGCTACCCTTTGCGATGTAGATGGATTTATCCAGAACAGGCTCGTCCTTGAAGAGGAATGTTGTGAGAGGTACGACATCAGAGATGACCTTCATTCTCTCCTTGACAGACGGAATAAGGGAAAGCACCAGCTTCTTCTCTTCTTCAGTCTCTTCCTTGGAAATAAAGCCAGCTTCCTGGAGGTAAGGGGTACAAAGAGAAGCAAGTCTTTCGTCATCGCATTCTCTGATGTACTGACCATTGAACCAGTCAAGCTTCTTATAGTCGAAGACGCCTGGAGCCTTATGGATGTTTTCAATCTTGAAGCACTTCTCCAAGTCTTCCTTTGAGAAGAACTCTGTGTGGTCATCGAGAGACCAACCAACCATTGTTACATAGTTGATGATGGCTTCAGGAAGATATCCCTTTGCTCTGAAGTCTCTGACTGAAGTGGAACCATGTCTCTTACTGAGCTTCTGTCCGTCCTTACCCATAACCATAGGAAGATGGCAATAGATTGGTGGCTCCCAGCCAAATGCTTCATAAAGAAGGATGTGCAGTGGCCCAGATGGAATCCACTCCTGAGCTCTCATGATGTGTGTGATTCCCATCAAATGGTCGTCGATGACATTTGCCAGGTGGTAAGTTGGGAATCCATCGCTCTTGAGAAGGATCGGATCTGGAGAGACATCCTTATTCTTTCTTGTGATGTCACCCATCAAAACATCGTGGAAAGTAGTCTTACCCTCAGTAGGGACACGTAGTCTGATTACAGGCTTGATCCCCTGAGCTTCAAGATCTGCTCTCTCTTCATCAGTT
>JALFYG010000188.1 GCA_022784805.1 Spirochaetales bacterium | reverse complement strand
GTCGGACTTGATTTTGGCATAAAGACAAGTATAACCGATTCTGATGGGAATACATATGACATACGGGTCAGAGAAAGCGAGCGTTTGAAGGGATTGCAGAGAAAACTTTCCCGTCAGGTAAAGCACTCCAATGGCTGGTATGGAACTGTATGTAAAATCAGAAGAGAACATGAGCGTCTGGATGCCAGAAGGAAAGACAAGGCGGTGAAGGTGATCTCTGAGATAAAGAAGAATCATGACATCGTTGTCATCCAAGATGAAAACATCAGAGGATGGCATAAAGGACTCTTTGGCCGTCAGGTGCAACATTCCGCCCTGGGTACAATCAAGCACAGGCTTGTAATGAATGAGGACACTATTATCGTAAACAGATTTTTCCCATCAACAAAGCTGTGTCCTGAATGTGGAGACATCCATGATTCAGTCACCCTGTCAGACCGGACCTTTATCTGTCCGGACTGTGGATACACAGAAGACAGGGACATAAAAGCGGCAAAAACAATCCTGCTCGCTGGTCTGGGAAAGATAACCAGCGCTCCTGCGGAACACAGGAGTACAAAGGTGGAGAGAATGTCAGACTTCTCAGCATTCAATAATGCTGAAAGCAGTTCTCAACGAAGCCTGGAAACTGGCACCCTTTAGGGTGGCGGTAGTTCACTGAATAATATAAGGGGCGAAGATACTTCCCCACCCCATAGAAAATTCAACCGACGATTTCCCTATACTTCTCCATGCATATTTTTCTCTCTTCCGGAGATATTCCGAAGTCATCGAGCATACTCTCGAAAGAGCGATTCAATTCTTTTGAACTTCTCAAAGCCCACTCAAATGTACATTTTGCTCTTGCCTTATCCATTTCTTTTTTGATTCCTTTTTCAATCATTTCTTCTGCCATTTCTATGATCATGTCATAAGCCATATCATAAACCTTGTCTCTATCCATATCTCTAGCCATGTCTTCAGCTATTTTCATTGCTGATATATGTGCTGATTCTCGTATTTTTTTCCTGAATTATTTTGGACACGTTTTCTATCTCCTTTTCATCTTTCTCAAGATTACTTTCTGGTTCCATAAACAGGTTGATGATCTTCAAACCCAATTCTAAAACCCTTACTTTCTAAACTTCTATCGTCATGTTCGAAAAGAAAAGCTTCATAGTCAAATCAGTGACCGAAATGGCAAGAAGCTTTCTTTTTTTCTGAACAAAATTAACGAGGTTGAAACACCATAAGAGGAATAAGAGAGCTCAAATACTCCCTTATTCCTTTTTTTGATCAGACAATCATTTTCTTATACTTCTCTATGCAGATTTCTCTCTCTTCAGGAGATACACCGAAGACATCGAGCATACTTTCAAAAGAACGATTCAATTCTTTTGAACTTTTTAAAGCCAGCTCAAAGGTCTGCTCTGTCTTTGCTGCTTTTGCTGCGTTATTAACTGCTTCTTGATAAATAGTCATATAGTTTTCCTCCTCATCTAATTCGTCAAAATTGATATCCAGCTTCATATATAGATTGATGATCATCAAACCTAACTTTGAAACCTTCTGTCCAATAATCCAAGGACAACTTTCATGAATCTCCTCGATACTCATTTTATTCAAAGCACCGGATACATAAGCAAATACAGTTCTAAGCTCTGTTTTAAAACGGTATTCATCTTGATTATAAATATAACCTATTACATTGAATACAGTAAGAGCTAACTGCATCAAACTCTTTTCAAATAGTTTTGCAAAGGATGATGCAAATATGGAGGAAAGATTTAAAGGGTTTGAAAACTTCTTCTTACTCCAATTACATACCACAGTCATAGTAGGAATGTAATGATCATCCATGCCATTTAGCGTCATCGAATCATACATTACAGCTCTGACAGACATGTCTTTATCGAAAGAAGACTGATCTTCAATACCGACGTAGCATTGATTTCCATCCTTATCTGTGATTATCTTTGCAACATCACGAATAAGTTCTTTGGTGACACAAAGACGTGTTTTCCCATTATCAATCTCCTCATTCATTTCAAGAGTGGTATCCGCTTCGCTCAACATATCAGGAGTAATTTGGATTACGTCATAAAAAATACCTTCAATAAAGTCAGCGAATATTTCATTTCTTCTGAAATACTCTTTGATTTCATTATTGTGGATCTTTGGCTTGTTCTTCTTGCCTTTATCCGGAGCAGATTGCTTCTGTCCACTCTTCTTAGTGGACACCGAGGGTTGCTTATTTTTTGACATAGAGCCTACCC
>JALFYG010000122.1 GCA_022784805.1 Spirochaetales bacterium | reverse complement strand
TCTGCATGGGGCTTCAACATAAAGGCTAGCTACCCATTCTATTCAGACCAATATGTAAAGAGAGACTTCACATCCCGTCTTACTGGATTCTCTATCAGCCCACTTTTGGGGGAAGAGACCAGTTTCCCGTCTGTTAGCAGCTCTATTTCCTCCTTCACCAGGACTCTTTCAGGTTCTTGGAGCCTTCCTAGTAAATACACGGGTTTCTTGCTCTCATCTTTGAGCCTAAAGAATATTTCATTTAAGGAGACTTATAACTATAACTCATCAAAGGACGAATTCCTTGTCTCCGAGATTGTGTCTCCATCTCTTTCCTTCTCTCTCGCAGGTTCCCTTCTTGATCTCTCCACCACACTTAACAAGGAGACAAAGAGTGATAAAACAGAAGAGAGTAGTGAAGAAGAGAGTGAAATAGAAGAAATAGATCCACTTTTAGGTAATAAATATTCCTTCTCAACAACCCAGACAAAGACAGAAACCAATACTACCAAGAACTATGTCAATCTTGGCTGGTCCTTCTCCGGAGACATAAATGATAATAAGACTTATTCCTCCGGTAATGAGAGTGGCTCCGGTAAGTCTTATGTATTCTCCGGTAAGGCTACTCTAAATGGTGGGCTAGATAATCTTTTTACAGTAAAGAATACTTTGACGCCTTCTTATTCATTGAAAAAGACTGAGAGCATTTATTCCCAATACACCAGTAATGTCACCAAAGAGAATGTTTCTCTGACAAATAATCTCTCAGTGTCGATTCCTTATCTTTATTTGACTTATAACTTGTCTCTTAAACTCTATACTCTTGATGATGTCTTGGAAGAAAGAATCTACAAGAATGGAAACAATACAGAGAATGATGATAGGGAAGAGACTCCATTCTCATGGGACAAGACAAATGTCAAAACCCATGAATTGCTCTTCTCAAAGTCTTTTGACACTAATTTGGGTAAGTTTAGTGGAAAGGTATCTTTTGAGCTTCCTCCTCTTTCTCTTTCCATTACCCCATCCCTTTCATATTCATATAGTGGTTTTTCATCTTCATTCTCTTGGAGTTTCAAAGAGGTTGGCGATAAGATCGAGCCTCAGAAGAGCAATCTGAAGTTTGGCTTAAGTGGAAATAATGCCAGTTTGTCTCTTGAGTCTGTATATAGCTTTGATAGCTTTACCGGTGAATTTGATCCAACCAAACTCAGAATCTATGGCTCAGCCTCTCTCTATAGCGACAACAAAAAGTGGAGTATAGAAGAAAAAGTGGACTATTTACCTGAGAATAGTCTTGGTGAGAAGAATTGGTTTAATTACCTCACCACAAACATTAAGCTGGGCTCCCTCTCTTCTTACGTCGTATTTTCTTCCATAGAAAGTAATAAGGTGGGCTTGGAGAAGATTACCCTCAAGACTGACATCAACAGTAAGAGCCTCCAGCTTTGGAAGGGAAGGATATACTTGTCATTCTCACTTAAGTCATCATTGAACTATCTTAATAGGGACAGGAACAGGTCCTCCTTTACATTGGAGCCACTTTTGAAGTTCTCCATTGCTGAGTTCCTGGACTTCCAGCTCTCCTTCCTCACAGAGAATAGGAATATTGGCTCCTACTTCGTCGGCGATGTCTTCTCTTTCTCTTCCCTCGTAAATGATGTAGTAAGATCCATGGACTTTATAGGGAACGGAAGATACAACACATCCTTCATCCTTCGTTCCATATCGCTAGAAGCCGTGCATGTCATGGATGACTGGAACCTTAATTGCAAATACTCTACTGAGATAGTAAAATCCACTGTAGTCGGAGGCAGTGTCTATACCCTCCAGCCATCGTTATCTGTATTCTTATCTTGGAAGACAATGCCTGACTTGAAGGTTGAGGAAAACTGGAAACAGACTGCAGGTGCTGACGGTACTTTAACTTGGGAGAGAATATAATTTATGGCTGAAACATATGTATTTGCTGATGACAGCGCAGAAAGCGTCTTGGGACCCAATGATAGAAATCTCTCATATCTTGAATTGATTTTGGGTTCCGATCTTGCTGTAAGAGGTGACAGCCTTACCATTTTCCGTAACACACCTAAGTTCATCCCTTTGATGAAGAGGCTTGAAGAGAAGGGAAGGGAAAGAGGTGTCCTTGATGAAGGCGAGATTTATATGGAGTTTCAGGCTGTAAGCCAGGAAATGGATGAGGAAGAGAAGGAAGATGTTGTAAGAGAGAATAAAGTCATTAAGGAGACTATCTCTGTCCTGGGAAAGACTGTCTGGCCAAAGACCAAGAACCAGAAGGAGTTTATTAATGCCCTGGCTTCCAACCAGATTATCTTCGCCTCTGGACCAGCAGGTACTGGTAAGACTTTTCTTGCTATTGCCTATGCTCTTGAAGAAGTATTCAGCGGAAGAAAGAATAAGATTGTCATGACTCGCCCTGTGGTTGAAGCTGGAGAGTCTTTAGGTTTTTTGCCTGGAGATCTATCCCAGAAACTTAATCCATATCTCAGGCCTCTATATGATGCCATGGACTTATTACTAAATCCTCAGCAGATAAAGAGACTAGAGGAGAATGGAACAATAGAGATAGCTCCACTGGCTTATATGAGGGGAAGGAGTCTCAATAACAGTGTGGTCATTCTTGATGAAGCCCAGAACACAACCAACGGACAGATGAGAATGTTCCTTACCCGTATAGGAGAGTCAAGTACTGCCGTAATAACAGGAGACCCCACACAGATAGATTTGCCTAAGAAGAGTGACAGTGGTTTTACTGAAGCAATGAAGATACTTTGTGGAATTGAGTCTCTCTCTGTGGTAAGATTCTCTCATAGGGATACTGTAAGGTCCCGAATAGTAAGGGAAATAGTGAAAGCTTATTCTCTGGAGGAGAATGATGGCAAATAAAAAGAGATTACCCATTGATTTTACCATCTTTTCAAAAGCGCAGCTTACTGCCTTTATTTCATTGATGGTCATTTCTTTGATTCTGGGTGTGGGTATACCAATTTTTCTCTCATCAAATCTTCTCTTATCTATAAAGACTACAAGGGAATATAAGGCCAACGAGCTCAGTGACGAAGATTTGATTTCTCCCATCACTTTTACTTTCATCGATGAAGAGTCCACAAAGAAGCTGAAGGATGATGCCGAAGCTCAGGTGATACCTTTCTTTTCCTATTCCTATAGCTCAACTTTGTCTATGAAGGATGACACGGAAGGTCTTTATGACTTGATCGAGATGTATACAGAGACTGGTAGTGTACCGGAAGATATCGATGAAGCCATGAAGGGTTATCTTATTCTCACATCAAAGCTAGGGGACGGTGGCCTGAAAGTCGCTGCTCTCACCTGTGATACTGTAGATCACTTTATAAAAGAAGGAATCTTCCAGGACAGAGACTTGTCTTATCTTCTTCAGGAGGGAAAAAAGAAGATAGTTGTAGAGAGCTCCAATGAACTTCCTTATTCCTTAGAGAAAAAGGAAATGAATATTGCTGATTGTACTACACTCAACAGCCTTCGCTCTTCTATTTATCAATACTTGATACAGAGCTACTCCAACTTGTCTTTTGAAGAGATGCAGCTTATTGCAGATCTCTCCCAAATGATCATAAAGCCTAATGTCATTTACGATGAAGTCTATACCAAGAGCCAGGTTGACAGTGCAAGAAATACCGTAGAACCAGTTGTCGTGAAGATAGAGAAGGGTGACTACATTCTCAAGACAGATACCCTTGTTACAGAAGAACAGTTGAATATTCTTGAAATCCTTAATACCAAAAAGGTCTTCAACATCTCAGCTCTCTCTGTTCTCCCAAGAGTTATTCTTGTTTCATTTATAATGATCTTCTGGTTTATCTATGAGTTCTCTCTTGTACCATACTCCTATAGAAAAGCCCAATACACCTTGATAATGCTCTCCATTATTGATGTGTGTCTTCTTTTGGCATTCTTTATTTCC
Source organism: Spirochaetales bacterium (assembly GCA_022784805.1). Lineage (GTDB taxonomy): Bacteria > Spirochaetota > Spirochaetia > Sphaerochaetales > Sphaerochaetaceae > Ornithospirochaeta. Next base: position 11,132 of record JALFYG010000122.1, on the reverse strand, counting down.
TGGGCTTTGGTCAATAGGGGAATGACTGAGATGGCTTCATTCATGCCATTCTTTATACTAGGAATGGTGGGCACCACCATTACCAACAGGCGTTCCTATGGACTGGCTGGTACTCTTGTTTTTGCAGCCCTTTATACCCTCTGGCCAACATCAGAGTTGATGACATTCTTCTATATTGTCATGGTGGCTTCTGCCGTGAATATGTCCATAAAGAATGACAAGGGTAGATTCCACACGATAGTACTATGCCTATTGTGTACCCTCTATTCCATCCTGATTACTGCTTTCTTCGGAATATATAGGGGAATAGGTTTCTTCGATATACTGGTCAATTCCATTGCTTCCAGTGCAAATATTCTTGTTTCATTCATCATCTATTCCATACTTCTTCCTATTTTGGAGAAAGTATTCAACATACCTACAAAGCAGAGGCTTCTGGAACTTGCCTATAACGACAACGCTGTCTTGACTCAGCTTTCTCAGGTTGCACAGGGAACATATAACCACGTGAAGAATGTCTCTGACCTTGCATATGCAGGAGCTGTGGCCATAGGAGCCAATGCTGAGCTTACTTTGGTTGGAGCAAGATATCATGACATTGGAAAGATGGTTCACCCTGAATACTTTGTTGAGAACCAAAGCGACAAAAATGCCCATGACTCCATCTCTTCCCAGCTCTCCCGTTCAATCATCAAGAGCCACGTAAGACTTGGTACAGAAAAGGGTAAGGAAATAGGACTGCCACAGGAAGTCTTGGATATTATTGGGGAGCACCATGGAAATGACCTTATAAGGTACTTCTATAATGAAGCTGTAAAGAACGCCAGCAAGAATAGCGTCGTTGAGAAAGAAGACTTCCAGTATGACGGCAATATTCCTTCAACAAAGGAGTCTGCCATCGTCATGCTTGCTGACTGCGTTGAAGCTGCAACAAGGACTATCAACAGACCTAACCATCAGAAGTATGAGAAGTTCATCAATTCTATCATCTCTGATAAGATTGCCCATGGCCAGCTTGATAACTCCAACCTGACTATGACAGACCTGAAGAAGCTGAAGGAAGCCTTTATTCCTCCTCTCTTTGGCAGGGACCATCATAGAATCAGCTACGATAACGATAAGGATTAATTATGTATTACATAGAAAACGAGACAGAAGAAAAGATAGACATGAAAGAAGTCAGGGCTGTGTTGAAGAAGCTCACTTCTTTTTACAACGAAAAGAGAGATTTCTCCGTCACCTTTGTTACAGATGAAGAGATACAAAACCTGAATAGAGAGTATAGGGAGATTGATGCTCCTACAGATATTCTCACATTCCGTTTGGATGACGCTCCTTCTTTCCCTATTTCTTTCGATGATCAAGAGCTTGAAATGCCGGAAGAAGAGGAGATGGGTGATATCTTCATTTCCCTGGACACCATGAGAAGAAACGCAATGGAGTTCGGAGTGAAGGAAGAGGAAGAGCTTAATAGACTTCTTCTTCATGGACTCCTACATCTCAGGGGCTTGGATCATAAAACAAATGACTTTGCAACAGAGGAAATGCTGAAGGAACAGGAGGAAGTGTTAACTAAACTTTCTCTTAAAAGTTAATCGGTTTATGAATTTATGTGAATTTGCCGTTTCTTTTTGAGATAGTTATATTCACTGTATTGATTAAAGAACACAAATGTGGTAATAGAAAAACCGCATATTCGGATAAATTGTTATCTAATTAGATGTCGTCATGTATAAGGAGATTTAACATGAAAGTTGGTATTAATGGTTTTGGAAGAATCGGACGTTTTGTCTTCCGCGCTGCAATGAACCGCGCAGATGTCGAGATCGTAGGCATCAACGACCTCTGCCCAGTAGATTACCTTGCATATATGCTCAAGTATGACACAATGCACGGCCAGTTCGAAGGAACAATCGAAGCAGATACAGAGAAGTCTGAACTTATCGTCAATGGCAAGCATATCAGAGTCACAGCATGTAAGGATCCTAACGAACTCGCTTGGGATGCAGTTGGTGCTGAGTATGTAGTTGAATCAACAGGTCTCTTCCTCACAAAGGAGAAGGCTCAGGCTCATATCAACGCTGGTGCTAAGTATGTTGTTATGTCAGCTCCTTCAAAGGATGACACACCAATGTTCGTCTGCGGTGTCAACGAAGATACATATGTTAAGGGAACTCAGTTCGTTTCTAACGCTTCTTGTACAACAAACTGTCTCGCTCCTATCGCTAAGGTTCTTAACGACAACTTCGGAATCGTTGATGGTCTCATGACAACTGTTCACTCAACAACAGCTACTCAGAAGACAGTTGACGGACCAAGCATGAAGGACTGGAGAGGTGGTAGAGCTGCATCCGGAAACATCATCCCATCTTCAACAGGTGCTGCTAAGGCTGTTGGTAAGGTTATTCCTTCCCTCAACGGAAAGCTCACAGGTATGTCAATGAGAGTTCCTACTCTTGACGTTTCTGTTGTTGACCTCACAGTTAACCTTGCAAAACCAGCTACTTATGCTGAGATTTGTGCAGCAATGAAGAAGGCAAGTGAAGGCGAGCTCAAGGGTATCCTCGGATACACAGAAGATGCAGTTGTTTCTTCTGACTTCCTCGGCGACACAAGAACATCTATCTTCGACGCTAAGGCTGGTATCGCACTCACAGATACATTCGTAAAGGTTGTATCTTGGTACGACAACGAGATCGGATACTCAAACAAGGTTCTCGACCTCATTGCTCACATGAAGAAGGTCAACGGCTAATTCTGGTCGTTCGACTTGATCGAAGGGCCTGCTCAGCAGGCCTTTTTTTCTCAAAAAGGAATTGATTATGGTACTTAACACAGTAAAAGAAGCAGATCTCAAAGGTAAGAGGGTACTTATCAGAGTCGACTTCAATGTTCCTGTAAAGAATGGCGTTGTAACAGACGCAACAAGAATTAAGGCTGCTCTTCCAACTATCAACTACATTCTTGATAACGGTGCATCTCTTGTTGTCATGTCCCACTATGGAAGACCAAAGGGACAGAAGAACATGGATTTCTCAATGGCTCCTATCAGAGCTGAATTCGAGAAACTTCTTGGTAAGCCAGTCAAGCTCGCTCCAGATGTAATCGGTGAAGAAGTCAAGAAGGAAGTCGAAGCTCTTAAGGCAGGCGAAGTTCTTCTCCTTGAGAACGTCAGATTCTATCCAGAGGAAGAGAAGAATGGCGAAGCTTATGCAAAGGAATTGGCTTCATATGGTGACCTCTATGTAAACGATGCATTTGGTACAGCTCACAGAGCTCATGCTTCTACAGAGGGTGTCGCTCACTATCTCCCAGCTTTTGCAGGTTTCCTCATTGAAAAGGAAGTAAAGTTCATGGCTCCACTTTTGGAGAACCCAGAGCATCCATTCGTTGCTGTCATCGGCGGATCTAAGGTTTCTTCAAAGATCAGCGTTCTCGAGTCTCTCGTTAAGACATGTGATACTATCGTCATCGGCGGTGGTATGGCTTACACATTCCTCAAGGTTCTTGGACACAGCGTAGGAACAAGCCTTGTTGAAGATGATTATCAGGAAACAGCAAAGGCATTCTTGGCTGCAGCAGAGAAGAAGGGTGTAAAGGTTATCCTCCCAATCGACCATGTCTGTGCTGATAAGTTTGATGAAAACGCAACTCCAGTTGCTGTTGATTCTGTTGATATCCCAGAAGGTCTCATGGGCCTCGACATCGGACCAAAGACAGTTGAAGCAATCGTTGCAGAGATGAAGAGCGCTAAGAACGTTGTTTGGAACGGACCAATGGGCGTATTCGAATTTGCTGCTTTTGCTAAGGGCACAGAAGCTGTTGCAAAGGCTCTTGCTGAAAGCGAAGCTATCTCTGTCGTCGGTGGTGGTGACAGTGTCGCAGCCATCAACAAGTTCGGTCTTGCTTCTCAGATCTCCCACGTTTCAACTGGTGGTGGTGCTTCCCTCGAATTCTTGGAAGGAAAGGTTCTTCCTGGTATCAAGGCTCTTGAGAAGTGCGAAGGCAGAAGACCTTACATCGCTGGTAACTGGAAGATGAATCTTGTTCCAAGTGCTGCTAAGAAGTATGCAAAGGAACTTGCTGACGCTTACAAAGAGAGTGGTGCAGACTGCAAGTGTATGATCGCTTGCCCATATGTTGATCTTCCTGGTGTTGTTGAAGCAGTTAAGGGAAGCCCAATCATCGTTGCAGCAGAGAACATGGCTGACCACAAGGAAGGTGCATACACAGGTGAAGTTTCTCCTTTGATGCTCCAGGATCTTGGTGTCAACACAGTTATCCTCGGACACAGCGAGAGAAGACAGTACTATGGTGAAACAAACGAAATCATCAATGGTAAGGTTCTTCTTGCTCTCGAGTGTGGCATGGATGTTGATCTCTGTGTCGGTGAAACACTTGAAGAGAGAGAAGGCGGAAAACTCGAGGAAGTTCTTACAGCTCAGCTCGAAGTCGGTCTCAAAGGTGTAAAACCAGAAGAAATGTCAAAGATCACTATTGCTTATGAGCCTGTCTGGGCAATCGGAACAGGAAAGACAGCAACACCTGAAGATGCAGACAATGCACACGCTTTCATCAGAGAAACCGTTGCTCGTTTGTATTCAAAAGATATTGCAGAAAAACTCATAATACAGTATGGTGGTTCTGTTAAAGCTGAGAATGTTAAGGCTTTGATGGCTAAGGAAAATATTGATGGTGCTCTCGTTGGTGGCGCATCCCTCTCAGTAGAAAAGTTCCTCCCTATCATTGCTTTTAACAAGTAATTAATAGAGGTTAGAAAAAAATGGGTGTTTTAGGAATTATCCTTCTCGTAGTATTCTGTATCGTGGCACTTCTTCTTCTTTTCCTGATTACAATCCAGGGACAGAACAGTGTCGGACTGGGCGGCATCTTCGGCGGCAACTCAGATTCAGCTTTTGGTTCTGGAACTTCAAGTTTCATTACTAAGGCTACAACAGTTCTTGCTATTCTTTTCATGGTGCTTTCTCTTGTCGTGGCTCTGGTCAACAAGTCTTCTGATGATGAAATTCAGTCAATGATCAAGAAGACACAGACAACAAGTGTTGAAGGTACTACTTGGCTCGAAGAACAGCCAGCATCCAACTAAGGAATATTCACAAAACCGATTCCCGTTCCCGGGGGTCGGTTTAACTTTTTTTTAGAGGATATAATGAAAGTTTGTTTATTAATTTGTCCTAAAGGTAATGACTCTGAGAATCTGAAGAAGATTGCTGCTGCATGTGCCAAAGGATTGGAAGAAAACGGTACTCAATCAGATATCCTGAATGTTTCTGTCGATACAGACAAGCGTCTTACTCTTTATGATTATCTGATATTTATTGCTGAACCAATGTCATCTTTTGGTAAGAATATTACCCCATCATTGAAGAAGTACTTGGAAGATGCCGGTGCAGTGTCAGGTAAGCGTGCCGCCACTATTCTTGTGGGCGGCTTAAGAAAGACAGCCACTATGGCAACATTAATGAGAATTGTAGAGTCTGAAGGAATCATCCTGAAGACCAGTGAATTTATCTCAAAGCCAGGAGAAGCAAAAGCATTTGCTTCATCATTAAAAATTGAAAGGAACTATTGATTAAATGAAAAAAACTTTTGCAATTATTAGTATTCTCTTGATAGTCACTCTATCACTTTCTGCTGCAACTATTTCATCTCCAGCAGCTACAGTTAACCTTACAAAGAATAAAGTCATTACAATGGATACTCTTAACAAGGAAGTAGAGTTCTATACAAATAATGGTGTTTCTGTACAGCAGCTTGATGTTTTGAATTCGCTCATCGATGAGATCCTTATAGAGCAGGGTGCTGCAAGAGATGGTTACAGCGTTTCTGACAGCGAAGTAGAGCAGCTCTATGCTTCCCAGAAGGCTTCTGTTGAGTCTCAGGCTGGCGCTACTCTCACTGATGCAGAATTTGCCGCTCTTGTAGCAGAGAGCTATGGCAGCGTTGAAGAGTATAAGAGCTATCTTAAGCTTCAGTATCTGACTCAGATCTATGTATCTGGAGCTAAGGCTGATGTTCTTAACAATGTTGCTGAGCCAACTGACAAGGAAATCAAGACTTGGTATAGACAGAACTCTTCTAACTTTACTCTTCCAGAGCGTGTAAGACTTAGTCTTATTGCCATGGAAAAGACAGGTGACAGTGCAACTGACAGCAAGAAGCTTGCTACTCTTCAGGCTTGTTACAACGATATAAAGAGTGGAAAGATTACATTCGAGAAAGGCGTTCAGCTCTACAGCGAAGATACTTCATCCCTCTCAATCGGCGGTGACTGGGGCTTCATGGCTGATACAACAAGCACAAGAACAAACATGGGTGATGACTTTGTGGAAACAGTCATGTTGATGGATGCTGGTGATATCGAAGGTGTTTTCGAGACTCCTTATATCTATGCAATCGTCAAGTGTACAGTCCACTCTGATCCAACTGTTCTTGGTCTTAATGATACTATTGAAGAGTATGGAATCACCGTCAATGAGTACATTAGGCAGGGTCTTTTGTATCAGAACAGCCAGTATGCTTTCATCAATGCATATAACGAGCTTCTTGCAGATCTTAGAAGCCAGGCAAAAATAAATATTATTCTCAAGTAGGAAAATATGGGAATCAGAACAGAAAGACATAAAGCAAGAGAACTTGCAACCGATACTCTTTATTCCCTCGACTTTAATTCCAATCTCCCTCCAATGGGAGATTGGGACTTGTTTCAGGGAGTATCAGAGGAAGAAGAGGCAACACTTACAGAAGATACAAAAGTCTATGCTTCCTTCTTGATTAAAGGAACTTTGGAGCACTTGGATGAGATTGATTCAATCATTTCCAAGTATTCTAAGAATAGACCTATTGAAAGAATTGATGCTGTAGACCGCAATATTCTTCGTATTTCATTCTTTCAACTTCTATATGACAAGGAAACACATCCAACTATCGTAATTGATGAGGCTGTAAAGCTTAGTCAGGAACTTAGCAATGATGTTTCATTCAAATTCATTAATGGAATTCTAGATACATATTCCAAGGAAAACAGATGATTCAACTTAAAGATGAATATCAGATATCAAAGATCAGGTCTTCCTGTCATCTTTTGTCTGATATGTTTGATGAAGTAGGCTCTCAGATTGTTGAAGGCATTTCTACTTATGATATTGATAAGCTTTGTGAATCATTTATGAAGAAGCACCATGCAAAGGGACCATGTAAGGGTTACTTCGGATACCCAAACGTCACCTGCACAAGTGTCAATTCTACTGTAATTCATGGCATTCCAAACAAGAAAGAGATTCTTAAAGAGGGAGATATCATCTCCCTTGATGTCTGCATTGACCTGGATGGCTACATCTCAGATAGCACTCATTCCTATGAAATAGGAAAGGTATCAGAGAAAGTCCACCAGCTTAATGTCGAGACAAGAAAGGCTCTTTATTTGGGCATAGAAGCTGCTTCAAAGCCAAATGCAAGAATCCAGGACATAGGACAGGCTGTCTCTTCTCATTGCAGAAAGTTCAAGTTTGGCGTTGTAAGGGATTACTGTGGACATGGAGTAGGCTTTGAAATTCATGAAGAGCCTGAAGTACCTAACTATGTTTCTTTGGCTAACCCTAACCCAAGGATCAGAAAGGGAATGGTCTTTGCCATTGAGCCTATGATCAACATGGGCACATGGAAGATAGAAGTTCTTAGTGATCAATGGACTGTCAAGACTCTTGATAGACTTCCATCCTGCCATTGGGAGCATACAGTGGCCATGACAGAAAATGGCCTTGAAATATTAACCGAATACTGATAAGGAGAACACAATGGAACCGTTGAAAAAAGACTTCATCACCTGTGACATGATCAGGGATGCTGGAATTAAGCTCGCACACAAGATGTATAAGGAAGACGGGTTTATCCCAGACGTAATCTACGATTCCCTTCGTGGTGGAGCATACCTTGCAAACGTAATCAGTGAGTACTACAAGCTTCAGTGCTCAAAGCTTAATAGGGAACCTGTTTTCTATGCTGCAGTTGTAGCTCGTAGCTATGGAAAGCTTGTTGAGCATACAAATAAGGTTGATATCGATGGTTGGACATGGTCTCCAAAGAATCTGAAGAAAGGTCAGAAGGTTTTGATCGTCGATGATATCTTTGATACTGGTTTCACAGTAAACTCTCTTGTATCTACTGTCATGGATGCAGGAATCCCAAGAGAAGATATCAAGGTCGCTGTTTATGACTATAAGATCTGTACTTATCAGTGGATTGATGGTAAGCCAGCTCTCCCTGTCCAGCCTGACTACTGGTGCAGAAAGCATGTCCTTAATAGTAAGAATGATTATCTTTGGATTCATTATACTTGTCATGAATTTATCGGTCTTACACACGATGAGATTGAGGAAGTGTATACAGATCCTGAAGTAAGAGAGATTCTCCACGAGATCTGCGAAGACTAATATTCTTTACTAAGGCGCTCGAAAGGGCGCCATTTATATACATAAAATATGGCGGGTTTACCCGCCATAGATTAACATAAACATTTTGAGAGAGATACTATTTCAACTCCAATTCCTGGACACCATTATTTGCTGTCAAAACCACAAGCTTATTATCGACCTTGCCAATAATGGCAATGACAGTAATATTCTGTAAACCTGTTACAGTTTTTGTAGATTTACTTATTTCTGTTCCATTCCATTTGAGCTCAATGATTGATGAAGAGCTGTCGGGAATTATATATGTATATGTTGGAGTTAATCCATCATAAATAGTGTACATGGAAGGTCTTGTACTTATATTCAGTCCAGTTGAGGCATCAGGTTGTGAATCTTTTTCATATGTATTGTAGTTATAGATATCTCCATAATTTGTAATAAAAAGTCCATCATCGGCAAAACCTTGAACAATCAAATCAAATGCATGATATGGTTTTGGATCTGTACTTGCTACATCATACAAATAAATTGAATTATCTGTACAGATAACCCTTAGAAAACCGTTTCCAATGATTGTGACACTCTTAATAGTTTTTCCTTCAATTTTTACTGCATCATAAATAGGATCCATCAAACTATTTTGAAAATCTGTTTTCTGTAGAGCATGATCGGAATAGTGAGAATAATAATTGCCTTCTTCATCCTTGAAAACATATGTAAATTCTTCCCCGTTTACACAGTAGAAGGGTTGAGGAGTATATCCGGTAATATATGTTAACAATTCATCTTCACCATCTTGGTTTTTGTATGAATTAGAAGAAGCATCATAGTAAATGAACTCGCTTCCATCACTACTAGCCCAAATTGCATTGGCAGCCATTACACCAGTACCTTTAAAGTCTGAAAAACTCTTTGTTTCTGTGTTGTACTTTGCTACGCCGTTATCTGTTGTGACGATATAAACGTTATCAGTTTGCTTGTTAATGATATTATAAATCTTGAAAGATTCTTTCTTTACAGAGTTTGCAGCCATCTGGAAGAGGCCTTCTTCTCCATCATTACAGGAAACGAAAAGAGAAAAAACCATAAAAACAGCTAATAGAATAGTAATTGTCTTTTTCATTTCAGCCTCCCTTAGTGCCTGTAAGAAGCAAAGATATGGACAGGAATAAATGTTCCGATTCCAATTCTATCAGAATTACCAGCATAAAGCTCGAATGTTGCCTTTATACCAGATTTTAAACCAAAGCCCCAGTTCTCTGTTGGGAAGAATCTGAATCCGATGGTAGCCATTGCCATTGGACTCATAATGGACTTTTCGTTGTAGCTCATGTAACTGAGACCAACACCTAAAGAGATAGGAATTTCAAATTTACCCTGAACAGGAACGTAAGATACCTTAAAGCACATAGGAACCTGAGTAAAGAGAACTTCGTCTGTACAGTAGTTGAACTGATAGCCGATTTCTCCACCGATAGCTATCTTGCTGTTGGTGAACACTTCATAGTCGATGGAGCCAAATCCTCCGATGTTTATATGAGTTCCTGATTCACCAAAGCCAACGAGAGTCTTGAATTCTCCTGTTGCAGTATCTTTGTAAGTGTTTGTAAAAGGCAAATCCAAACCAGCACTGATCATAAAGATCTGTGATCCAGTTTCATAGTAATCAGCTCCGAAGATTGTACCGATAAAGGTAAACAATACTAGAGCAATAATCAAAGCTTTCTTTTTCATGACTTCATTATACGAGAAAACCTAAAGGGTAGCAAATTAGCCTTTACGATAAAGTCGTAATTCATATATTATTTGTGTGTGGTTGAGTTGAATTGTAAAGAATTGTCCTCTTCTATCTATGATAGTTTAAAGGAAAATACACAAAAGTTTGTAGATAAAGGAAATAGAGCTCCTGGCTTGGCAGTGGTCACTGTTGGTGACGATGATGCCAGCCGCTTATATGTCAAGACAAAGACAGAAAAAGCATCCCTTTTGGGGTATGTGAGTTTTCAATATTTCTTAAATGGAGATTCAAGGGAGGAAGAAGTAATCTCCCTCATTGAGTCATTAAATGATGACGACAGGGTTGATGGAATACTCTTGCAGCTCCCTCTTCCTGCCCATTTAAATGAAAAGAGAATCATAGAGCATATCAGAGTCGATAAAGACGTGGATGGCTTTACAGCTCTTAATATAGGAAGGATGGCCAAAGGTGATGAGTGTTTCATTCCTTGTACCCCAAAAGGTATCCTGACCATATTGTCCCATTTCAATATCCCGACTGTGGGTAAGAGGGTGACGGTGATCGGACGCTCAGATATCGTAGGTAAGCCTTTGGCTCTTCTTTTGATGGGAAAGGGCTATGATGCAACAGTCTCTGTTGCAAACTCCAAGACAAAGGACTTGAAGGCCCTTACTCTTTCTTCAGATATCGTAATATCTGCAGTGGGTAAACCTATGTTTCTAGATTCTTCATACTTTTCTGATGGAACAGTGATTATTGATGTTGGAATCAACAGAATAAATGACCCATCAAGAAAAAGAGGATGGAGAACTGTGGGTGATGTTGACAGGGATAGTCTCCAGGATAGAGATGTTCTTCTTACTCCTGTTCCCGGAGGCGTGGGGCTCATGACAGTAGCGTCCTTGATGGAGAACACCTTTATAAGTCGTGAAAGAAGAGGTTGATTGTGATAACAAAATACT
>JALFYG010000089.1 GCA_022784805.1 Spirochaetales bacterium | reverse complement strand
AGTTTGAAGGAGAGCTGAAACCGGACTTGGTCATTCCTTTCAAGAAGGGAAAGGAAGAAGCAAAGGAGATGTTCTATAAGCATTTATCAGGGAAAAAGTTGCTTCCTTCTATCTTTCGTGACAAAGCCCATATCGATGAGATAAAGGGAATCTATGTGCCTGTATGGATGTTTGATGCTGAGATTAAGGCCCACATGTCTATTCCGGCATCCCGTACCATGGTCTGGAGTGATGCACGCTTCACTTATACCCGTATCAGTCACTATCGTCTTATCAGGGACGGAAGAATGGAAGTGAAGAATCTTCCTGTGGATGGTTCCAGCAAAATGCCGGACTCCATTATGGAGCCCTTGGGACCATGGAATATGGATGAAGCGGTGGACTTTGAGACAGCATATCTCTCAGGCTTTCTTGCCGATAGATATGACGTGGATGCAGACGAGAGCTCCAAGCGTGTGGTGGAAAGGGCCAAGACTTCTGCAGAGAAGAGGCTCTTATCTACAACAGGGCCATACATGAGGGGGCCAGGGGGACAATCCAGCGTGACAATGGACGGAGGAAGAGAGAGGTATGTCCTTCTTCCTCTATGGATTCTTCGTACTCGTTTTGAGAACAAAGATTGGTACTACGCTATGAACGCCCAGACAGGAAAGCTTGTTGGAAACCTTCCTATGGATAAGAGTAGAAGAAATAAGTTCTTCCTTATTTCCTTCTTTTCTTTCGGCTTCTTGGGTGCTCTTATTTCAACGCTGGTGCAGCTATTTTAGGAGGAAGGAATGAAGAGAATAATAGTATTTGTATTATCTATAGTCATGCTTTCCTCACTATCTGCCGTAACAGTGGTTGAAGATAGAATAGGGCTCTTGTCAGAGAGCGAGAAAGTATACGTCAAAGAAAGATTGGATAAGGCATCAACTGAGAGCGGTCTCTCTCTTGGCCTTCTGATCACAAATGGAACGGAAGGAAAGAGTAATGAGAGCTTTGCTGATGATTACTATGACTCCTTTATCAATGATGACAATGGCGTCTTACTCTTTCTCAACTATGGAGAGAGAGTTGTCTACTTGTCCACGACAGGTTATGGCATGTATGCGGTGGATGACAGCGGAGAAGAAATAGTCTTTGACGCCATGATGCCATACCTCCAGAGGGGAGAATGGGCTGAAGCCTTCTCTATCTTCGCTCTCTCGGTGTCTGAGCTCAGCAAGGACTACACTTATTCCGATTATGAAAACACCAGCTATGACATTGAAAGCGGAGTATTTCTCAGGGAAGAAGAGGTGAGGGAAAAGCACTTTGATTGGGCTCTTCTGGTCATATCATTCCTCCTTCCTGGAATACCTGCCGGGTTTATTACTGTCAGTGTCTTGAAAAAGAAACTTAAGAGTGAAGGACTCGTAGGGAATGCTGAAGACTATGTGGTTCCATCATCTTTTGTTCTTGAAAACTCTCGTGATATCTACCTATATTCAACGCTGTCAAAGGTACCACGACCTCAGAACAATGGAGGAGGATCATCCCGACCTCGCTCATCTGGCGGACATGTATCATCATCGGGCCGTGTCCATGGCGGTGGGGGAAGAGGGTTCTAATGTTTTGGCTCCATTTCGGAGCCAAATTTTTAGATCTTAAAACCAAGCCCTACAAAGCCACTAACCATCATAGGGTTGCTGCTGTCAAATAAGAGGGTGTAGCTTGTTTCAAAGCCTCCTTTCAGCATAAATCCAGGATCAGAAAACACATAGGCAAAGGAAACAACTCCTCCGATGCCCACTCCAAAGGTTCCGTCGTGGGAGCCGAAGGTGGTGAATACAGATGGCCCAAGAGATAGATTGATATACAGAGAAGAAGTTGGCTTGAAAGCAGCTCCTGCGCCTCCAATGTAAGAGAAGGCTATCTGCTCAAGTCCATCGTCTTTGAAGAGTCCTGAGAAGACCAAGTCAAAGTGATTAGTCAATAGTGGATTGATCCATGTCTCTTTGTCTTTTGTAACGACCAGATTGTCGTTATCGAGAAAGAGACCTACCTGTGAGGTGTTGGAAGCGGAATCGAGAGTAAGAGATGCACCGGTAGCATACATTCCTCCGGCCCATAGCCCGGAGAAAATAAGAATAAGTATAGTAAGCGCCAATAGTTTCTTCATTTGAGTTCTCCTAGTCTCAAAATAAAGTGAAACAAGAAAAAATCAAAGAAAAATCCTCCAAAGATTTCTCTCTGGAGGATTATTAAGACTAATCTGATCAGTCGTTATAGAGGTTGATGAGCTTCATGAGGTGCTCATATCTAGCCTTAGCTTCTTCTTCGTTAGCCTTGAAGAGAACATCAGCTCTTGCTGGGAACTCACGTGTGAGTCTTGAGTAACGAGCTTCGTTCATGAGGAACTCCTGATATCCGCCAGCTGGTGCCTTGGAATCGAGAGTGAACTTCTTCTCTGCAGCTGGGTTATATCTGAAGAGGTTCCAGTAACCACAGTCAACAGCCTTCTTCATTTCCTTCTGGCAGTTAGCCATACCACCCTTGATAGAGTGCATTTCACAAGGAGCATAACCGATGACAAGTGATGGTCCATCATAAGCTTCAGCTTCTGTGATAGCCTTGATTGTCTGGTTAGGGTTAGCGCCCATAGCTACCTGTGCAACGTAGACATAGCCATACTGCATAGCGATTTCTGCGAGGCTCTTCTTCTTTACTTCCTTACCCGCAGCTGCGAACTGAGCAACCTGTCCGATGTTGGAAGCCTTGGAAGCCTGTCCACCTGTGTTGGAGTAGACTTCTGTATCGAAGACGAAGATGTTTACGTTCTTCTTGCTTGCGATGACGTGGTCGAGACCGCCGTATCCGATATCGTAAGCCCAACCGTCACCACCGAAGATCCATACAGACTTCTTGTTGAGGTAAGACTTCTTAGCGAGGATAGCCTTTGCCTTGTCACAGCCACAGCTTTCGAGAGCAGCGATAAGAGCCTTTGTAGCATCCTGGTTCTTTACGCCATCGTTCATTGTGTCGATCCAAGCCTGAGCAGCTGCCTTGACGTCTTCCTTCTCTGCGTTAGCGGCGAGGTCTGCTACCTGAGCAGCCAAGTCTTCTCTGATCTTGTCCTGACCAACGAACATACCAAGTCCGTGCTCTGCGTTATCTTCAAAGAGTGAGTTACACCAAGCTGGTCCCTTTCCTTCCTTGTTTGTGCAGTAAGGAGATGTTGCAGCTGGGCCACCCCAAATTGAAGAACAACCTGTAGCGTTGGAGATATACATTCTGTCCCCGAAGAGCTGAGTGATGAGACGAGCATAGCTTGTTTCAGCACAACCTGCACATGAGCCGGAGAACTCCAACATTGGCTGCTTGAACTGGCTGCCCTTGACTGTGTTGTCCTGCATATCCTTCTTCTCAGATACCTTGGAGACACAGTAGTCGAATACACTCTGCTGATCCATCTGGCTTTCCATACCTGTCATTGTGAGAGCTGCTGTTGGACATACGCTTACACAGACAGAACATCCCATACAGTCAAGTGGGGAAATACCGATTGTGAACTTGTAGACACCCTTGCCCTTTCCTGCCTTGATGTCGACGATCTTTGCACTCTCTGGAGCATTCTTAGCTTCTTCTTCTGTAAGAGCGAATGGTCTGAGTGTAGCATGAGGACATACATAGGAGCACTGGTTACACTGGATACACTTAGCGCTATCCCAAACTGGAACAGAAACTGCGACGCCTCTCTTCTCGTATGCAGCGGCACCGAGTTCGAACTGGCCGTCAACGTGATCCATGAATGCAGATACTGGGAGGCTGTCTCCGTCCATCTTGTCGATTGGATCGAGGATGGATGTAACCATCTTGACGAGTTCCTTTCTGCCTTCCTTTTCAACAACTGCCTTTTCGTCAACTGCATCTGCCCATTCAGCTGGAACATCGATCTTGACAAATGCTGTAGCACCGAGGTCGATAGCCTTGTGGTTCATGTCAACGATGTCCTGACCCTTCTTGAGGTAAGACTGAGTTGCCTTTTCCTTCATGTGCTGGATTGCTTCTTCCTGTGGCATAACCTTAGCAAGTGTGAAGAATGCAGACTGGAGGATTGTGTTTGTTCTCTTGCCCATGCCGATCTTCTGAGCGAGGTCGATGGCATCGATTGTGTAGAGCTGGATGTTGTTCTTTGCAATGTATCTCTTTGCAGCTGCATCCAAGTGTTGGTTCAATTCATCGAAAGACCACTGGCAGTTGATCATGAAGATACCGCCCTTCTTAACGTCCTGGACCATCTTGAATCCCTTTGTGACGTAGGATGGGTTGTGGCAAGCAACGAAGTCAGCCTTGTTGATGTAGTATGGGCTTCTGATTGGGCTGTCACCAAATCTCAAGTGAGAAATAGTTACACCACCTGTCTTCTTGGAGTCATACTGGAAGTAAGCCTGAACATACTTGTCTGTGTAGTCTCCGATGATCTTGATGGAGTTCTTGTTGGCACCAACTGTAC
>JALFYG010000081.1 GCA_022784805.1 Spirochaetales bacterium | reverse complement strand
AACCAGGGCAAGGACGGGGACGAGTACAGGAAACTGTACGAGAACCAGCCTGAGTTAGATTTTGGCGTATGAGCCAAAATCTAGACAAGATGGAGAGCCGAAGGCTCCGATACCTCGACCCTTGGGTCGAGGAGGTTCATTAGCATGCTATTATAAATAATGTCAATAGCACGCTATTGGTTTGTTTGCTGGTTCTTAGATCTATACAAAAGCTCGGATAACCAGATGTAAATGTGTTAAGACAGTTTTTTTGAATGGCTAATCATCAAAAGAGGGAAGATATGCATACTGGAATGTACTTATTGATTTTAAAGATTGAAATGATATCATAAAGGAAGAAAGAGGTACTGCAGAAAGACGATTGCAGGCTTCAAGGATTAATATCAAAATCAGTCGCTGGAGATCTGCTAAATCAATCCGGCGATTATTTTTCTAAGCCATATTTTGAAGCACAAAAAGCACACAACTGTACCAGCATTCATATTTGTATGTCTTAATGTTGACTTTAAGTGTGAAAATGTTATCATTAAAGAAGAAAGAGGCACTGCAGAAAGACGATTGCAGGCTTCAGGAATTAAGTTGTTATATTAATCGCTGGAGATCTGCTAAATCAATCCGGCGATTATTTTTTGCTTTTTGTTACTGAGTAAAACAGAAGTAACAAACCAATTATGTCAAAAATTAATGAAAAAATTTCAAAATCAGACATATTGTCACCTCCTTGTCGTTAGGTTTGGAGGTTTAGCACCTCCATGTCAAAAAAGACATGAAGCCAAACAATCGCCTTGTTCTACAGTGCTAACAATATGATACCTGAAAAATAAATATAGTACAATTGAAATAAGAAAAAATTTTCATTATATTATGCAAAATCCTTAATTCATTCAGAGCAAAGACTACTTTTAGGAGTATCCCTTTCCTGATTAATAGTAGGTAGAAAAAAAGGATATAAAAGAAGAGAGGGACGTTTCCGTCCCTCATCAAGTCTTGCTTATTTCTTTATCTTGTTGAGAATTGCATTGAGTCCCAAAAGTTGTTCCTTTGTGACCTTTACATTAGCCATACCCATCATGTTGCAAAGACGAATCATGGTAAATCCACCCATCATCTTCATCATGTCAGGTGTTACAGTAAAGCCAGCTGCTTCAGCATTTCCTCCCATTATGGAACCCAGCATCTGCATTATCATGGCCTTGCCTTCAGGAACTGCCATAATATCACTCATCTTATCATTGATGGAGAGATAACCATCTACTTCTGTGATGTCAAACCAATTGAGGATGGCTCCCTTTTCCTTTAAGCGGTAAGCTTCATTAAAGACTTCTACCTTTCTGATCATGTTTTCATCGCTGAAATCTCCAGCCACTGCCTTCAGGTGTGTCTCTCCCTTATTTGGGACTTCGAAGTGGAAGAAGTGATCCTCTGCCTTCTTTGTTTCAAATACTTCTCCGTTTATAAAGAGAGTCACTTCAGGAAGGTTAGAGTAGACAGTAACCTTTGTTGTGTCTTCGACTCTGTCTATATAACGCTTGGAACAAAGGTGTACAAATGGTTCATCTGAAAGCCAAGCCTTATAAGCATAGAAAGCATCTTTCTTATACTTTCTGTCGATGGTTACAAGACCCTTGTGGTTCTGGCCATTCTCTCCACCTTCGCTTCTTGCATCAGCTCCGAAGTCGAACATGTTCCACACATGTGTAGCCCATAGATACTTTCTGGTGAAGAACTGCTTGATCAATTCTTCGTGGTAATATGCCTGATACTCTTCTGTATAGTCTCCCTGAATTGGCTTTGAAGTGTGCCAGTTAAGAGCCTCTGCACCATATTCTGAGCATCCAATTGGTCTATTAGGATACTTTGCATGGAAGTTGTCGAACCAAGGACCATTCATTGATGTCTCTCCACCATACCAGCCAAAGTAGTGGTTATAGGAAAGGACATCGGAAATATGAACAATCTCAGCATCTATCGGACACATTGTGAGAGCTGCCATAGTGGTGAGACGTGTCTTATCCAACTCGTGGACCAAGTCATTGAGAATGCGATGGTTCTCAAGGAGGTCAGGATCATTGGCATCATTCATTGTGATCTCATTAGATAAGCCCCAAACCACGATGGAAGGGTGGTTGTAATTCTGCATTACAAGTTCCTTCATCTGGGAAATGGTGTTCTCTCGTCCAGTTGGCATGTGCTTTGAGATATAAGGAATCTCTGCCCAAATCACCAAGCCGTTTTTATCACAAAGATCATAGAAATGCTGATCATGCTGATAGTGTGCAAGTCTGATGGTGGTTGCACCGACTTCCATAATGAGAGCTATGTCTTCTTCATGATCTTCTGGTGAAAGAGCATTTCCCTTTCCCCATCTGTCTTGATGGCGAGCAACACCTCTCAAAGGATACTCTTCACCATTGAGGATAAAGCCTCTCTCTGGATCGATTTCAAAAGAGCGGAAGCCAACTGCGCATGATACTTCATCCAATACTTCTTCTCCCTTTACAAGTTCACACTTAAGAGAGTAGAGATATGGATCCTTTCTTCCATGCCAGAGGTGAGGGGAAGGCACAGGGAGAGTCACTTCTGTTTCTTCTGTGACTGCTTCCGCCACTGTTTTTCCTTCAGTGTCAGAGAGAATGTATCTGACTTTTTCGTCACTCTTTCCTGAGACAAATACTCTGACGTCTAAACTTCCTTCTGTATGAGGTGTCGCCATAAGGCCAGGAGCGCCAAAGTAATCCAAGTCGAAGTGGACTCTAGGAACTGAGATGATGTTTACATCTCTATATAAGCCGCCATAGAAGGTGAAGTCTGCCATCTGAGGATAGACTCTGTCATTTGCGCTGTTGTCAACCTGGATTACAAGAAGGTTCTCAGCCTTCACATCTTTTGGAAGGTGAACACGGAAAGTGGAGAAACCTCCGTCATGGTGGAATAATTTCTCTCCATTGAAGAATACATCTGCTGAGTATCCAGCACCATTTATTTCAACATAGTTCTCACATGATGATGGAAGATCCTCTATTGTGAGAACCTTTGCATAGGTTGCCTTTCCTCTCCAATAATCGTTGCCGCCATCCATACCGTCTATGGCATTCCAAGTGTGAGGAAGTGAGATAATATCCCATGTGCGGTCAAAGGATGAAGGAAGAGTGTCAGTCTTTCTGAAAGCCCAGAGGGCGTTGATATTAGTTACCTTTCTCATTTTGACTCCGATTATTTATCACCATGAAGAGCTTTGAGCTTTCTTACGTTTCCATCAACAGTTTTCTTGTGGAGTGGGTACCAGAACCAAAGAATTGCTGCAAGAAGAAGGAAGCCAAGAGCAGGAATAAGTGTTGAGATATTGAAGATACCTTCTGTTACTTTTGATTCAAATGCTGTTTCTGCTGTGTAACCGACCATAGAGAGAAGGGCTCCTGAAAGGCCTGCGGAGAGAGCCTGTCCAAGTTTTCTTGCAAAGGAGTAGAGAGCATACACGCTTCCATCTTCTCTGATTCCGTTTCTCAATTCTGCATCGTCGATTACGTCTGTAATGAGAGCCCAGCAGATCATGGAGAAGACTCCGAGACCAAGCCAGCAGAGGCACTGAAGGGCTACGAATACCCATACGTTGGATGGACGGATAAAGAACAATGCGATACATACAACGCCTGCAAATACGTTTGAAAGAACTGAAAGCTCAGCCTTTCCCATCTTTCTTGCAAGAGGCTTTGCAATGATGGCAGCCACGATCATACCACCCATCATAGCCAGTGAAGCCATAGACTGTGCGGTTGCATTTCTGTAGTAGTTTGGATATACGTAACCAGCCATAGCCTGCATTGTAAGCTGAGCAAGTAGCATGACGATGGATGCTGCGATGATACTGATGAGAGAGCGGTTAGTGACGGCATTCTTAAGCATGACGCCGATGGAGTTGTTCTTCATCTTTGATTCATCAACAACAGGTGTAACTCTTTCTGTTGTGAGAGCGTAACAAAGCATGTAGCATCCGACTGCGAGGACAGAGAATACTCCTGCGATGATAGTGAACTTTGTTCCACTCAAGACAACGTCGCCGTTGGCAAGTTTGTCGTATGCAACAAGAGGAACACCGACAGAGATGATGACGCCTGCAAGCATACCACCCATTGTTCTGAAGGATGAAAGAGACTGTCTGTCATCTGGCTCGGATGAGATTGCACTGGCCATTGATCCGTATGGGATGTTGATGGATGTGTAGAACACAGAACCCCAGAGGATATATGTAACGAAGAGGTATGCTACTTTGAAGCCCATTGGCATACCTGCCAGAGATGATTGGTAGATTAAGAATGATGCAATGGCTACAGGGCCGCACATTCTTCTGATCCAAGGACGGAACTTACCGTTTTTTCCAACCTTTGATTTATCACAAATACGTCCCATAGCTACGTCTGTGAACGCATCTACGAATCTTGCGATCATCATAACCAGACCTACAACTGCGGCGCTGACGCCCATTACGTCTGTATAGAACTTGAGAAGGAATGAAGATGAGAGGATGAATGTGAAATCATTTCCAAAGTCACCGAAGAGGTATCCCATCTTATCCCTCATTCCAAATGGTCTAACTTCAGTCTTTGCCATTTTATTTTTATCTCCTTTTGTATGAATAGAATAAGCCCTCTTCTTAAACTTCCTTTTGTATTATTTTATCCAATATTTGAATTATCTTGTTGATTTATCTATTTTCCATGAGAAGATTAGGCATGGATATTATTGCCTATACAGGAAAAATACTTTCTCGAATGATGATCAATATGGAAATCAGGGAGGATTCCGCATCCCCGGATTTCTTTACCCAGAAGATTTTGAAGCTGGTTTCTTTTCCAAAAGAACATGAAGTGTTAAGGATAAAGACATCTTACGAAGTGAAGTATCTTGTATTCAGGCACATGGGAAAGCTAGTGGTCATTGGCCCTTATCTTACCCAGTTTATCCCAAATGCAGAGATGGATGAGGAAGAATTATCTAAGTATGGAATAAGTAAAAGCCAACTTATGGAAATTCCTGTTGTAACTGAGCAAAAAATTCTTCATCCAGTAATTGTGACCATGTTGGACACGATTTGGGGAAGAGAAAACTATACCTGGCAGGAATACAATATCAGCATTGGAGATGCTCTATGTATGTATAATGATAATAAAGAGTACTACGATGCTGAAAGAGTATCTATGCGATACAAGCAGGAATCCATGATGCTGGACGCCGTCAAATGTTGTGATCTCGGGTATATAGATAGTCTTACTTCAACGATTGTTGAAAACTGGGGAGTGGAAAAAAGAAACAATAATGCTGTCAGAAATATTCAGAATTACTCCATCATCATGAATACGCTCTTGAGAAAGACTGCATATGAGGTAGGCGTGGCGGCAATATATGTGGATAGGATATCCTCCTACTTTGGAAAGAAGATTGAAAGGGTATCTACTTCCCTTGCTGTCTCTGGTTTGATGAAGGAGATGCTTGTTGAGTATTCCCTTTTGATCAAAAACTACTCTTGGGAGGGATATCCTGAGAGTATCAAGAAAGTGTTGTTTATGATAGACAGCAAATTCAAAGAACGCCTCTCTCTTGAAGAGCTTTCAAAAGAAGCGGGGCTCTCTCCCACATATCTTTCACGTTTATTTAATAAGGTGTTGGGTAAGAATATTAGCGAGTATATTATGGAGATTCGTATATCCAAGAGCCTTGAGATACTAAAGAATCCTGATGCCACCATAGCGGAGGTTGCTGTTTTCTCTGGCTTCGAGGACCATGCTTATTACACAAGGACCTTTCGTAAGATAAAGGGGATGACACCTTCAGAGTGGAGAAGTGCAAACCAATCCAGATGACATAAGAAGAGTTAAACAA
>JALFYG010000012.1 GCA_022784805.1 Spirochaetales bacterium | reverse complement strand
GCCTGGAAGCTGGCACCCTTTAGGGTGGCGGTAGTTCACTGATCTTATGAAAAGGAAGAAGCATATCAAAGGCATGGAATCCTGAGGGATACACATCCACTCTGGCAGGTACTCCTGCCCTATTTAGATTATCTATGTACTCTAAGGTTTCACAATAGAAAGCCTCACTGTTTCCCACAAAAGTATAAGCTGGGGGAAGATTCGAATAATCCGTTTCTCGTGCTGGAACAGCATAAGAAGGTATAGTACCTTTCACATTGGATAGATATTTCTTTCAAGCAGCATAATTACACTTTGTATTCCATGAGATACCATGATTATCTCGAGAAGATTCTGTACCTCTGTCATCAAGCATAGGATATAAAGGCATCTGAAAGGCTATTTTCACTTCGCCTTTGTCTCGGGCATACATACAGAGTGCCGCAGTGAGTCCACCTCCAGCACTTTCTCCTCCTACCATAATCTGATCCACGTTGCAGCCTAATTCTGCTGCATTATTTTTAAGATACAAGAGTGCTTTATAGCAATCATCCAATGCAGCAGGATATGGTGCTCTTCCTGCAAGTCTATACTCAGGAGAAATAACTACAGCACCATATTTCTTAACAAGGTTTACCGCTCTTGATATAAAGACCATACCTGCCATGCCGGAGACATATCCACCACCATGAATCCAGAGAATGCCAGGTGTCTTAGATCTTTCCTTAACGTTCTTTGTAGGACGAAGAATCAAAAGCTTTACGCCTTCGGCTATTATTTTCTGTACAGTATATCCTTTATCCATAAATCTTCTGTCTCTTTAAAACGTAATCTTAATAATACAGAGCATTCCCTATAAGCCCCTGAGATTATTGACTAAGAAAATAACATAGTAAGATGACAACAGTCCAACAATAAGGCATTCTCACTCTTGATCGTCAGATTATAGTGGAGAATTCAAAATGCTTATCTCTTTGGAAATAATCGAATCTATATAAGCATAAGTCTTTTCCTTTATGCCTACCTCTTTTGCAAATGTCGAAAACTTTTTAACAGAAGCAAGGACTTCACTAATTATATTCTTAGAGCGGCGAGCTTTTAATCCCATCCTGCTTCCTGCAGCAAGTAAGTCTGAGTAATTTATATCTGTGGTTTTTCCATTTATGGTCATTTGATGAGCTCTCAACCACTTGTTGGCTGGATTGTAATAGAAGGTTATGTCATATGCAGGAGAAAGACTCCATTTACCCGTCCTATCCATAAGAAAGGAAATATTCTTAACGTGATCATCCTGGTTCACAGCGAGGCAGTTGAACACCATTCTTCGATAGAACTGCTCGATCTCTTTATAAGAAATACCTAACTGATTCATATACATTGCAGCAAGCTCATATCCACAGATTCCTGGTTCCTGATAGTTGATATGTGCCAATGCGCCGAGAGATTGCATATGAAGCTTATCTCCGTTTATACGGTCAAAACGTTTCGTCATGAAGTGGTTATCACCATCTGAGTGATAAATCCTACACTCACCCATAGTAATACCTGCATCTTTTGCCATCAGATAATAAGCATATTCAATTAATGTATACTCAGGTCTATCTTCTAATCCGTGATCTCCATTTTTTGATACATTGTCAAATTTCATCAGCCAGTAATCATACCCAGAGCCTAACTGAGTCTGACCAGATCTTACTTCATTCGTTGTTTCGTTCCATGCAATAAGAGCCTTTGCTCTAGCACCACCTGCAGAGCTTCCTACCTGTACTAGCTGTGAATAAGTCAGATTACCGTCACCCTTTAAGGATATGCTCTCTCTATTTGCCAGTATATCTGATGCGAACTTTACCATCTCACCCACATTGATCGCTTCGTCTATATCGCGAAAATCTGAGATTGCCGGTACATATTCCAAGGCACCCATCCCTCGTTTACCCGTGTAACAGAGCCTATCTATGGCAGTAAAGTCTGACAACGATTTACCCTGAGACATCAGCCACTGTTCTATTACAGCATTACCGAAACTGTCTGGAAGGGAATCAGCAACTAAACCTGGCATTCCATGAAAAGCTTCACCCACCAGGGAAGGAAACTCATAAACAGCCCTACCAAGAGGCATGCGAAGAGGAGATAATTCTATTCCGCTCTTTATGAAATCACCATCATACTCAAAACTGGAATAGGGTTTATCGACATCCTGATGGATAATACCGATTCTGGTTCCCCAAAGATATATTTCTGCCGTGGTATTCATGACTCGTCTCCCCATTTAAAGGTTGTTTTTACACTCTTCTTTCTGACCCGCTGCGGTCCAGAATCAGAAGAATAGAGATAATAACTTGGTCTCTTAGTTTGATCGGGAACCAAGAGGTCAATATTGTCACCAAGGTCTAAAGCCAAAAGAACCTTAAATAGATTATCCACCTGTACTGACTCACCTTGTTCCAACCGAGAGATACTTCTTATGGAAACACCGGTTTTATCAGAGAGATCCTGCTGGGACAGTTCCTTCATAATCCTATAGTTTTTAATCTTTTTCCCTAATTCACTGATATATTCCTGATAAGATTTCTTACTATTCATATAAAGTGCCATTTCTGTCTTTTTAATACCAATAGTATACATTAAAATAACAGATATGGCTATATAATTAGCTTATAAATTATACCTACCTCCTCTTTTCTTCAGCTCCAGTTAGATAACTGATCTTCTTTGTTATAGACTGACAATTATAAATAGAACCAAAAGAAGATTTTAAATGAGGATGATAGAGGCAATTATTGAAATGAAAAGGGAGAAGACTTACTTACCACGGTCAATCTTCTCCCTGCAAACATAATGCTACTAACGGTTCTCCTAAACTGGGAATAATTGCAAGTGAAAAGTGCAGAAGAACATCTAAATAGTGATGCTTCCAGAGGTAGAGGCATCTAGTAGTTGGCAAAGCTATCGCCACAAGACAACACAAAGGCCGCAAGTCTAAAAAGCTCAAGGATGCTGATGATGACAGACCATGCTACAAGGATATATTTATTGAAGAGTTCCTAAACGATGATTTCAATGAAAGTGACATTTAACACACAATGTGATTAACCAAGAGCCTTGAAGCCTCAATGTAAGGCAGAATCTAATATCGTATGGACTAAAGGAAAGAAAAAAGCCTAAAGACACTTAATAAAGTTCTATAGCCACGTTCTGATTAAGAAGTGAAAGCAAAAGAAGTAAAGGAAATGAAAAGAATGGAATATGATAGGTTAAAAGCCTTCTAGGCTTTTAGCTATCAAATATAAACCTCTAACCTCATGAATGATATTAGAAGAGATAAAAATATCTTTATATGATTAACAAACCAAAAGTTATCATGCATCAAGCCGTTGTAGACGCCGCATAAAGGATATGTTGACCGCAATAAATGGGATAACACAAACGAAACAGATGGGATAACCCTAACGCTGTAAATAGGATAATTCTGACCTTCCATAATTTAAAGAAGGCCGTCGAGGCAAATCAAATTAAGAAGGTCTACAAATGGCAGCCTCACCATGGTTATGGCGACAAATGGTTACAGAATGCTCAATAGGACCAGATTCCTGGAATCCGGAAGACTCATGAGAGGACTAAAAAAACAAAAATCCATTTCTGCAAACGGGTGGTGAAAATCCTCGATTTGAGTGAGGAATTGAGGATTTAGT
>JALFYG010000276.1 GCA_022784805.1 Spirochaetales bacterium | reverse complement strand
TGGGATGGATTGTGGCCCTTATCTCAAATAAGCTGAAGCATAAGAACATTGCAGTAATCTTCTTTAGTATTGTCTTCTTCGGGCTCTACTATTTCGTATGCATGAGACTCAGTGATTTCATTAATGCTCTCCTATTGAATGCAGAGGCATTCAGCAATAACGTCAAGAGTGTTTTCTATCCATCTTATGCCTTTGGAATGGCAGGAATAGGTAATATTCTCGATACACTTATATTCGTAGCATTCTCACTTGTTACATTTATCATCGCTGTGTATCTGCTTTCCATATCCTTCAGAAAAATCACCACTTCCTCATCTTCATCCACTAAGACAAAGTACAGAGGATTCACAGCTAAGCGCAACAGCGTCTATTGGGCTGTCTGTAAGATGGAAGGAAGAAGATTCATCTCCATTCCGACTTATACTCTCAACGCCGGACTTGGACTGATCATTATGCCAGTACTTCTTGTGCTTCTGATATTCAAGATCGATACCTTGAAACCTTTGTTGGATATGGTCAAAGGCACAGAGTATGCACCAATGATTCCGATGGTATGCTCAATGATGGTGGCTACTATGGTAAGTATGGACTGTGGTTCCGCTCCAAGTATGTCACTTGAGGGTAAGAGTATCTGGATTCTCCAGTCTTCTCCTATTGATGCATCCTCTGTAATGAGAGGAAAAATAGACTTCCATTTCTACTTGAATATCATTCCTGCGGTGGTCCTTGCTTTCTTTGGTTCCATTGTTCTGGGACTGGGAGCCATGGATGTGGCATTGGTGACAATATATGTAATAGCTTTCACACACCTTATCTCATCCTGCGGAATGATGATAGGAACAATGAGAGCCAACCTTAATTGGAGTAACCCTGTCATTCCTATCAAGCAGAGCATGGCTGTAATGATCACTCTCTTCGGTGGATGGATTGTTGCTATTATTTATCCAGCTGGCTGGTATTTGATGCGCTCATTTATGCCACCAATGGTCTGGAAGGTATTTATGACCCTTCTGATTATAATATTTGATGTACTTTGTTACAGATGGTGCGTAACAAAAGGCGCAAAAGCATTTAAAGAGCTATGAGAGTGCCCTTCGGGGCACTTTCACATTCTTGAAGGTAAGAATAGAATCACAGTGGAGGACTAACTATGGTTATGAGAAAAGATGTTCCTGTAGAAGAGACTTGGGACCTGAGTCTTATCTACAAGACAAAAGAAGAATATGAAAGCGATAGAAAGAGAGCAGAAGAAATTGCCAAAGAAATAGAAGAGATGAAGGGAACTCTCAATACCCCTGAAAACATCTCAAAGGCTGTGGACAAATACCAGGAGCTATATGAAGTGATGACACTTCTGATGAACTACTCTGATTTGGCTTCAAGCGTAGATTACTACGACAGCGAAGCGCAGAATAATGCTTCCTATGACAGAATGCTTATTTCCAAGCTTGACGGCATGACAGCTTTCTTGAAGGTTGAAATCGCCAATAATGATGTTGAAACCATCAAAAGCGCAGCGGCCTTGAATGAGAGAAACAAGGGGTTCTTGGAGGATATCATCAGGGAAAAGCCTCATACGCTTTCTGAGGAAGGGGAGAAGCTATTGTCAAAGCTGGCTCCAGCTTTAGATACTCCTTATCAGGTTTATAACATGACAAAGCTTGCTGATATGGTTTTCCCTTCATTTACTATAGATGGAAAAGAGTACCCAATGGGATACTCCCTCTTTGAGGACGACTACCAATATGAAAAGAATACAAGTGTAAGAAGAAAGGCCTTCGAAGTTTTCTCAGAGGAGATAAAGAAGTATGAAAATACTACTTCCGCCCTTTATAACGCACAGTGCCAGAAGGAAAAGATCGAGAGTGAAATCAGAGGATTTGACAGTGTCTTTGACTACTTGTTGTTCCATCAGAAAGTGACCAGGGAAATGTATGACAGGCAGATAGACAACATAATGGAAAAGCTCTCTCCTCATATGAGACGCTATGCCCGCCTAAAAAAGAAGGTCTTGGGCCTGGATGAGATGACATATCCAGACCTCCTTGTGCCACTTGATTCAGATTACTCACCATCAGTCACATGGAAAGAGTGCGAAGAGTATGCTTCCGATGGTCTCTCAATAATGGGAGAAGACTATGTGAAGATGGTTCATGAGGCATTCGAGAAGAGATGGTTCGACTATGCCCGTAACCAGGGAAAGAGTACTGGTGGATTCTGTGCTTCCCCTTATGGAAAGGGATCCTTCATCCTCCTTTCATGGAATGGCAGAATGAGCGATGTCTTTACAGCAGTACACGAACTTGGACACGCAGGCCACTTCAAGGCAGCCAACTCTTCACAGTCTATTCTTGATACTAATGTCTCTTCATATATTGTTGAGGCCCCAAGCACCATCAACGAGCTACTTCTTGCCCATAGCCTCCTGAAGAAGAGTGACGACAAGCGCTTCAAAGGCTGGGTCTTGGATAACATCATCAACAACACTTATTACCATAACTTTGTCACACACCTCTTGGAGGCGGCTTACCAGAGAGAAGTCTATAGACTTATCGACAAGGGGGAGAGTGTCCAGGCAGATACCCTCAACTCTATTTACAAGGGAGTCTTGGAGAAGTTCTGGGGTGATGACGTTGTCCTTGTTGATGGCGCTGAGCATACTTGGATGAGACAGCCACACTACTACATGGGTCTCTACTCCTATACATATTCCGCAGGTCTTACTGTGGCGACAGAAGTTGTAAAGAGAATCGAGAGAGAGGGAGAGAAAGCTGTTGAAGATTGGAAGAAAGTCCTTGCTTCAGGAAGTACCCTCACCCCAATGGAGGCTGCAAAGCTTGGCGGCGTAGATATCTCAACATCAACTCCACTTATTCAAACAATCGAAACAATTGGAGAGTATATTTCTCAATTGGAGGATATATTTGCCTAAAACCGATGTTTATTCTCTCCCTTTTTCCACTATCTACAAGCTCCTTGTGAATAAAGTGGAGAGAAAAGGGAGGGAAAGAAGGGAAGTGGATGCCGCCATTTCTTGGCTCTTTGGCTATAGTGAAAGCGATATAAATGATATGGCCTCAGGTGATATCACATATGGTCATTTTCTCTCTTCTGCCCCTTCTCCTAATCCAAAGAGACTGGAAAAGAAGGGGAGAGTGTGTGGAATAAGGGTTGAAGAGATAAGGGATGAGAGAGAAAGGGATATGAGGATCCTCGATCTTTTTGTTGATGAGATAGCAAAAGGCAAGCCCTTGGAGAAAGTTTTTATGGAGGAATAACATGAAAGTAAGAAGCGCTGAAATAAAAGATGGAGAGAAAATACTCTCTATCTATACTCCATATGTATTAAATACCGCCATCACCTTTGAATATACCCCTCCCACAATCTATGAAATGGAGAGAAGAATAGAAGAGAGAAGAGGAAGGTATCCATTTCTTGTATTGGAGGAGGGAGAAGAAATACTAGGGTATGCTTATCTATCCCCCTTCAAAGAACGTGAGGCTTACTCTTGGTCAGCTGAAACCAGCATCTATTTGAAGATGGATATAAGGGGAAAGGGAATGGGGAGTATGCTTCTCGAGGCTTTGGAAGAGGAAGCGAGAAAGATGAATCTTCTTACTTTGGATGCATGTATTGCTGTTCCAACTGTAGAGACTGAATACCTTACTGACCAAAGTAGGATCTTTCACGAGAAGAAGGGATATAAGAGTGTGGCTCACTTTCCACAGTCTGGTTATAAGTTCGGCCATTGGTTCGATGTGATTTGGATGGAGAAGGTGTTGGGAGAACACACTTCTTCACCAAAAAGCATAGTATGGTATGGAAACGTAGAGAATAGGGTTTGATTTCTTGTTAGATTATTTCTGAGGGATAAAACGAGGCTTTAATGACTGAAAAAAAGAAAAGA